>JAFVBP010000326.1 GCA_017479925.1 Selenomonadaceae bacterium
AATGTTGAGAATCGCGCCCGCTGTGTTGAAGTTGACTTTCGCGCCGCCGGTTGCGGAAAGACCTGCCGGATCTGTCACGTCGCTGAGCTTGAAGTCCATCGTCGTTTCGCCGAGCGCAACCGTGTCGCCGTTGTGAACCGCAACCGAATAAGTTTCGTCGCCTGCTTCTTTGGTGACCGTGTAACCGTTCGTCGCGGGCGTGACTTCCGGAGCAACAACTTTCGTGTCGTCGTCGTAAATGTTCATCGTCGCGCCTGCGGGAACGAGAATCGAATCTTTTTCCGCCGCGAACACGTAAGCAAGTTTGCCGTCTTCGACTTTGAAGTAAGCTTCGCCGCTGTTCGTGAAGGTGTAATCTTTTCCGGCGATTGTGATTGTTGTCGGGTCGGCAGCTTCCGGCACAAGAATCTTTTTCGCCTTGCCGTAATCGGTGACAACGAGTTGAGTCGGGTCGCTGACAGCGCGAAGGTCGATAACTTCGCCGTCGTCCGCCGACGAGAAATCGTAAACGTAGCTTTCGCTTGTAATCGTGACATCTTTGCCGTTAATCTTGACGGTTTCGCCGCTCAAGCCCGTGAACGTGAACTTACCGCCTTCGCCGACCGTCGCCGCAGTGATTTTGCCGTTGGCATCGAAAGTGATTGAACTGCCTTCGCTTGCAGTCGTCGCTTCAACTTTGTAATCGCCGACTTCAACGCTGTTGCCGTTCGCAAGTCCGCTGACTTCAAAGCCGTTCGCAGTCTGTTCGATTGTGGTTTCCGTGCCGGTGACGTTAATCGTAACGTCGAGGTCGTCAAACGTCTTGGAAGTTTCGCCTTCGGTGTAGCTGATTTTGTCCATGCCGAGAGTCGAAAGGTCGCCCGAAATGCTGTCGCCTTCGCCGCCGAAGACAAAGCCCGTGACCGTCGCGCCGGTTTCGTCGAAGGTGACTTCCGCAGTGCCGCCGCTGGTGATTTCGTATTCGCCGATTGCGATTGCATCTTCAGCTTTGAAGTCGGAGAGTTTGTAGCCGCCGTCAATTTGCGTGAACGTGCCGTCTTCGACGTTTTCAATCAAGCTCGTAAGCGGAGTCGTGCCGTCGGAGCCGTAAATCTTAATCGCGCTCAACTTGCCGCTGACGTTGTCGGTTGCGCCTTCAACGAACGTGCCGAATTTAAAGCCCGTGATTCCGTCCGTGTTGTTGAACATCAAGCCCGCTTCAGCCGAGGTGACTGCAACTGTTACGTCTTTGTCGCTCAGGTCGATGTCGAGTTTCGTCGTGCCGTCGCCCGAAAGAATAAATTCTCCGTCCTTAACTTCCGCGATTGTTCCGCTGCCGGTAAGTTTCGCGGCTTTAATTGCGTCGGACGCTTTGTCGAGTTTGACGTAACTGCTTGTCGCGTCTTCGCCTTCGCCCGTCGTCTGAGCGGTGTAAAGTTCAATGCCCGAAAGTCCCGTGCCGGTAATCGCGTCGCCTTCCGCGCCGAATGCAAAACCGTTGACCGTGCCCGAAGTGTTGAAGACCAAGCCCGCAGTTTTGTTTTCGCTGTTGTTGGCGATGATGTACTTGTTGCTGCCGATTGTTTGCTGACCGGTAACCTGCGCGCCCGAAATGACGTAACGGCTCGTCGTGGCATTGGCAGTGCCGGTTATCTGCGTAACAGTGAATTCCTTGCCCGCCATGCCCGTGATAGTCGGGAGCGTGAGATCTTTGTCTTTGGAGTTGGTGAACTTCGGACTTGTTTTGCTGGTCAAAGTGCCCGTGAACGAATCGCCGTCCGCGCCGAACTTGAAGCCCGTAACCGTAGCTTTCATGCTCGTGCCCGAACCGCTGATACCAAACGTGACAGTCGGAGTATTTTCGGCGTCGGTGCTCGTGAACGTGTAGCCGTCGAAAAGTCCTCCAGTCGTGACGCCCGCGCCCGTCAAAGTGTAAACAGGAGATGTGCCCGCAGACGTGCAAGCGATTGTAACTTCGTCTGTGATACTGCCGAGAGCCGGAACGGTGATTGCCGTCGTGCCGTCAACTTTGTACAGCGAGAAGTTTTCGCCGAAGTTCTTGCCCGTGACGCTGTCGCCTTGATCGAGGACAACGCCCGTGGCCGCTTCCGCCGTGAACAGGACAGCCGCGCCCTTTTTGTTCGTGACGGTAATATCTTCGCTGACCGTGAAGGTTTTCGCTTGAGCAGGCGTAGCGCTCCACTTGAACGCGGTATCGGCTTGCGTGCAGGTGATTTTGCCTTGTCCGGTCGGCTTGACTGCATTAAGTACGATTTCGGTCGTGCCGTCGGCTTGATACAGTTTCAACGTCGACAAATCGCCTTTGCTGCCGTTCGTCTCGATGCTGTCTTGCGTCGAGGTGGAAGTTCCTGCGCTCAAGATAACGCCCGTCATGCCCTCAGCAGTGAACGTGATGCCTGCCGATTTGGAATTGTTCGTGAGCTTGTAGTTCGTGCCGACAGTGCCGTCAACGCCCGCGCCGACTGCCGAGAAATTCGTCGCGTCGATTTCAGTAACGGTGAGCGTATTTGTGCCGCTGATTCCGCTGAGAGCTTTCAATTCGCCGTTTGCAGAATTTTTCAGCGTAAGACCTTTGATATTGTCCGCCGAAGCCTGAATCGAATCTTCAGCCGTTTCGCCGAACTTGAATTCCTTAAGCGCGCCGGTTCCGTCAAATGTCGCCGTGGAAGTTCCGTCGGTGGTGATTGTGTAGCCCTTGAAAATCTGAGATTTTGCGTCGGTGCTGAGACCCGCGCCCGTAATTGTGAATTCGGGTTTGGAAGTGCTCTTCGTCTTGTAGGTGATTGTGACTTCGTCCGCGATATTTGCCGTGGTCAAGCCGGTACCAATCGTATTCGTCGCGGTGTTGTAGCTGAGCGCAATTTTGCTGAAGTCGCTGCCCGTGATGGCGTCGCCCGCCTCAACGAACGTGACGCCCGTCAATGCCGTCGGGCTGAACGCAGCGATTGCCTTGCCGCCCGTGCTGGTGATTGTGTAGTCTTCGCCGAAAAGTCCGTCAAGTGCAACAGCCGGCCCCGTCAAGCTGAATGCAGTCGGTGAATTGTTGCTGTCTACCGCTGTCGCCGTCAACGTGCCGGAGGTCGAGCCGTCGAATTTGCTTGTATCGATAGCCGAAATGTCAACTTCAGCTAACGCGCCCGATTTGTTGCTGTAAACTTTGAATCCGGACTTGAATGCGCCCGTGACAGCGTCGTCCTTCGTGCCGAGAATCGCACCCGTGACGCCGTCAGCTTTGGTGAAGACAACGCCCGCCGTCGTGCTGCTTGTGGGAGCAAGTGTGTAACCGCCGAAGCCTGCGCTGACAACACCCTTGTCGTACATTGCATAGCTTGTATCGTCAAGTTGTGCGATGGTGATTTTGCTGCTGTTTGACGGCAAAATTGCACCTTCGGGCAGAATCGTCGTGCCGTCCGAGCCGTTGAGCGTGAAGCCTTTCAAGCCCGAAGTGCCTTCAACTTTATCGCCCGCGCCGCCGAACTGGAAGCCCGTAATTTTCGACGGTGTGAAGATGATTCCCGCGTTGTCGCTGGTGACCGTCGCTGTAATGTCGCCGACTTTGTAATCGGTAGATTTTGAACCTTTGAGACCCGCGCCCGTCAAAGTGTATTCGTTCGCCGCAGGAGTGGAGCCCGCAGTCGTCAGCGCAATTTTTGCCACGCCCGTGAGTGAAGTCAGAGTGATACCCGACGGATTAATCTCGTTTCCGTTTGAGCCTTTGACAGTCAAGCCACTGAAGCCCGTGCTTGTTTCGATTGCGTCGCCCGCAACATTGCCGAAAGTAAAGCTGGTAATACCCTTGCCGCCCGTCAAGCCGATAGCCGCTTCGGTTGAAGTGTTGGTGACGGTGTAGTCGCCAATCGTGCTGCCCGAATCAAAGCCCGTCCAGCTGAAGACCGGTGCGGTGTCGTCTTTTTTCGTGCAGGTGATTGTGCCTTTCGTAAAGGTGATGTCGGTACTGCCGAATTCGAGAGGCTTTGCCGTTGACCAGTTCATCTCATCTTTGAGTGCGTACAGCTTAACTTTGCTCAGGTCGGTGGTGCTTGCGATTGCGTCACCTTTGCCGAGAGCAACGCCCGTGATGCCGTCCGCCGTCGTGAACAGAACTTGAACCTTGCCCGTGGTGTTCGTGATTGTGTAGTCGCCGAGGGTTATAGTGTCGGTGCCCTTCGTTGCAGTGCTGAGCGTCAACGCGTATTTACCGTCGGCAACCTGCGTGATTGTCGCCGCGCTGTTCGTCGGGAGCGTGAGACCGCTGGGCAAAATCGAATTACCGTTGGCGTCGGTCATCGTGAACGTCGACGGGAAACCTGTTGTCGCTTTCGTCGAAATTTTATCGCCCGTGGTAGGCGTGCCCGTTGAGAACGTGCCGAACTTAAAGCCGGTAACAACGCCTGCCGATGTCAATGTAAGACCGGCGTCCTCGTTGTCGGGAGTAATCGTGTAGTTTTGGCTCTCGGTGTCGGTGAATTTGACCGTGGCACCTTTCATGTTCGTGACGGTGTAGTTGCCGCTGTCGTCGACTTCGACTTTAATGCCGTCGGTGCTGTTCGTTGTCAAACCCGCGTCCGTGATAGTCGTGCCGCCGATTGTGATTATTGGGTCACCGCCGCCGGAGGCATTTGCGCCGCCGTTGTTCAGGACAGCGACATTTGCCGTGCCGCCGACCTTCGCGCCCGATTCAATCGTCACCGTGCCGAATTTTCTACTGTCGAGAGTTGTTTGATAGACGCCCGCCGTGTCGCCGTTGACAGTCGCGCCCTCTTGAATGATGAATTTGGTATTTGAACGGTTGTAGATACCGTAGTCGCCGCCTGTGACGCTCGTGCCGTCGCCGATAGTGACGGTGTTGGATTTGTCAGCACTGTCGTGAGTTACGATACCGATACTTTTGCCCGTGACGGTTGCGCCGGTGATTGTTGCATTCGAATATGCGCAAATGCCGTATGTTGTCGATGAAGTAAATGTGCCGCCGGTGATTGATACGCTTTTGGCATTCGCACCGATTTCCAATGCGCCTCCGGATAAACCATCCGGTCTTGCCGACGGCTCCTCTGCGATTATTTCGCCGCCGTCCATGATTAAGGTGTATTGACTTGCCGCCGTATTACCAGCGGACGACATCGATATTGCGTACCTGCCGTATGCGGCATCTGTGTAACTGATCGTGCCGCCGTGAATGGCAATCGTGCCGGTACCGCCGAAGTATATCGGTTGAGTGCGACCGGTCGAGTTGATCGTACCGTCATTAATGGTGAAGTTGCCGCTACTGAAAAACGTCACCGCGTTGCCTCTGTTCGTCGTGACATTTGTGCCCGTGTTGACGACCAAAGAACCAGTGCCCGTATTATTTGAGCCGTTATGGACATAGACGACGTCCATGTATTTATTCGAGGTTGTAGGATTCGCCACCTGCCCGGTAATCGTGAGCGTAGTCGAGTCGTTTTCGTTGCCCAAATTCAGGGTCGCGCCGTTCGTCACTTCGATAATGCCGACATCTGCATTATCGTTGCCTGTCGCGTTTGTGGCGTTGATTGTGCCGTTTCTGACAGTGACAGTGCCGCTCGCCGCCGTGACTTTGACGACTTGACCGGTCGCGGTTGTCGATTCAATAGTCTTGCCGTCCAAATCCAAGGTGCAAGCGTTATCGAGTGTAATTGCAGACGTGACACCGGTGGCGTCTTCCGCCAAAATGAGCGTGTCGCCCGCACTGACTGAAGAAAATTCAGTCCACTCCGTTGCGTCCGCGCTGGTTGCTGTTTTCCAAACAGAGTCCCATTTCAGGTACTTCGTCACAAAACGTTGCAAATCGAAAGAAAAAATTTTAGTCAATTCGCTCATAAAGAGAGAACTCCTTTCGTCGGAAGTTCGCCGTTTGGGGGTCGAACTCCCTAAAAACATTTTGGCTGTCGGGCTATTTTCGGCAATAAAAAACCGAGTCCGAACACCCAAAAAACAGTTGAGTTTGCGGTCTCGATGAGCTATAATGTGCGCGTCATATTTTATCTTGTGCGCTTCGGCGCATTTTTTTTGCACGTCATAGTTCTTTAAACCGCTCGGAAAAACGAACCCATGAATAATCCCGGAAACGAAAATAACGCTTGAACCTGCGGAACCTACACTTTGTCCGCCGGTCAAACGCCACACTGCTTGAACTTGCCGCACGATTCCCCAACCGTCGACGAAGTTCCCCGTATTTGAACGAACCCGCGTCCACCAAACGCTTTGGATTGTTCGGGCGCAGGATAATACACGTTTGAAAATTTGTCAAGAGCCGCGAAGGTTAGAAGTTTCTTAATTGCGGGAATCTGCGCGTCGTGGCGATAAATTTTCGCGTGAAAAAATTTTTCCGGGCGTGGTGCGTCAAATGCTACACAAAGTCGGCGGGCGTTGACAAAGTTGTTCGCGTGTGATAAATTTTTGTCGTCAATAAGACAACTACACAACCAATCAAGACTTGTAGTACGACCATGGATCTCATCGAACGAAAACCCCCGCGCAGAATTACGGCACTGCACGGGGGCTTCGTTTTGCCTTAATCGGTTACGGCTTCCGATTAATCAGGGGCAATCAGATAGAGTGTCTGCCGCTTAGAACCAGCGTCTGAAGATGTAATTGGCGATAAGACCGCCAACCACACTAATGGCCAAGCCAATCAAGACTTCGTCCATAAATCTCACCTCCCTCCACAATACAAGAAGGTTCAAACCATGGAGGTACGGCATTGCGCGGATTATAACAGAAAAATTTTCGGGTGTCGACAGCGATTCGGCGAGCGTTGACAAAGTTGTTCGTGACAAGTCGGCTCAAAAATCCGATTGACTGTTCGTCGCGTCGTTTGATAAAATCGTAAAGCAAAACGAGCCGCCCACTAGTCAAAGTAACGGCGACTCGTTCAAAAGTACACATGTCGAGGCGATTGTAAATCCTTCGGCAGAGGAGTTGTTTCAAATGTTTAACCCGAAACTTGGCGAAAAACCTCTCAGCTACAACGAACTGATTCTTGAGCGGCTTAAAGAACTCAAAGACGGTCAACGCGAACTCAAAACCGAACTCAAAGCCGAACTGCAGATGACGAAGCACGAACTTAATGACCGCATGGAAAAACTCGAAAATCGCATGACCGGAATCGAAAGCGAAATGCGCAACGTCGGTCGCCATTCACAAATCATGACCGCAAGCGTTGTGGGAATTGCTCTTGCCGTCGTGTATTTCATCTTCACGCACTGACGGAAATTCGGCGGCTTTGGTACGTCAAATGCTGCACAAGGACAATCGCGTTGATAATTTCTTCGCAAAAAAAATTTGCCGCGTTGCTCGGATACAACTTAAATCGTGCGACAACCGAAAAATCCCCGCGCATATTGACGGGGAATTTTTTTGTTGACACGTAAAAATTTTTTGCGAATCAACGTCGCAACAGCACCGTTACTGAAATCAAAAATCCCCGCTCACTGAACGGGGATATTTTTTGCGTCAAATGTTGTGAATTAATCTTGCGGTCTGGGTTTGCGAATCATGCCGAGAATCAAGCAACCGACAGCCGAACCCGCCGCAATCGAAAGCAGATACATGAACGGGTTACCGATTGTCGGGACGACGAAAATACCGCCGTGAGGAGCCATAAGCGTGCAATCGAACATCATGACGCCCGCGCCCGCAATCGCCGAACCGACGACGCAAGCGGGTATGACGTGCAACGGGTCGCCCGCCGCAAAAGGTATCGCGCCTTCAGTTATGAACGACAAGCCCATAATGATATTCGTCGCGGTAGTTTTCTGTTCGCTCTTGGTGAATTTGTTCTTGAAGAAAATCGTTGCCAACGCAATCGCAATCGGGGGAACCATGCCGCCCGCCATTGCCGCCGCGATAACGTAATAGTTGCCGTCAGCAAGCAAGCCGACGCCCGTGACGTAAGCCGCCTTGTTCAAAGGACCGCCCATATCGACAGCCATCATGCCGCCGATAACCGCGCCCATAACGAGTTTCGCCGAAGGATCCATGTTCGCCAACGTGTTCTTGAGAGCTTCGTTAATTCCCGAAACCGGCGGGCCGATAACGAAATTACAAATCAAGCCGATAATCAACACGCCCAAAAGCGGATAAAACAGAATCGGCTTCGTGCCTTCAAGCGACGGAGGTAAAACGCTGAGAGCTTTTTTGAGCCAGTTGACGATAAAGCCCGCAAGGAAACCTGCCAACAACGCGCCGAGGAAGCCGGAACCGTTTGACGCACTGAGCGCACCGCCGACAAAGCCCGCCGCCAAACCGGGACGGTCAGCGATTGACATCGAAATAAATCCCGCAAGTACCGGCAACATAAATCCGAAGGACGCGCCGCCGATACCCATGAACGTTGCCGCCGCCGGTGTGATTGAACCGAATTTGCCGCGCTCTTCCGCAGGCAGACTGTTCAAGTCAACGCTCGCGCCGTCAATCAGGAACGAAATCGCGATTAAGATACCGCCGCCGATAACGAACGGTAACATATGCGAAACGCCGTTCATCAAATGTTTGTAAACTTGGCGACCGATACTTTCGTTTTCGCCGCCGCCGCCGCCGCCGTCACCGGCAGACTCGCCCGCTTTTGCGTGATAAATCGGAGCTTGTCCGCCGAGTGCACGGTCAATCAATTCGTCAGCCTTGTTGATACCGTCGGCAACTTTGGTAATAACGACGTGTTTGCCGTCGAAACGCGCCATTGCAACGTTTTTGTCCGCCGCAACGATAATGCCGTCAGCTTTGGCAATTTCGTCCGCCGTCAAAACATTTTTCGCGCCGCCGGAGCCGTTTGTTTCGACTTTAATCGAAATGCCGCGTTTCTTCGCGTGCTGTTCCAAACTTTCCGCCGCCATGAAGGTATGCGCGATACCCGTCGGGCAAGCAGTGACCGCCAAAATCTGAATGTGGTCGGCTGTCGATACGGGCGCGGCATTTGCTGAATCTGCGGGAGCTTGAAATTTGCCGTCTTCCTTGTCGTCGATAATTTTAAGGAATTCCTCTTTCGTGGACGCTTTAATCAAAGCTTCCTTGAAATCGGGATCCATAACCATTGTGGCAAGTTTCGACAGAATCATCAAATGTTCGTCGTTGCCGCCGTCGGGTGCCGCAATGGCAAAGAACAACCGCGCAGGGTTGCCGTCCATCGACTCGAAGTCGATACCGTCGGGAATTGTCATTGCCGCAAGACCGGGTTCCTTGACGTCGGCTGATTTTGCGTGCGGTGTGGCGATACCGTCGCCGAGTCCCGTGGTGCCGGAGGCTTCGCGGGCAAGAACGTCTTTTTTGTATTGCGCCTTGTCCTTGAGGTTGCCGCCTTTTTCCATCAAGTCAACAAGATGCGAAATTGCGTCCTGTTTGTCCTTGACTTGGGCACCGAGGTCGATGCTCGCGTTTTTGAGCAAATCGGTAACTCTCATAGTGCACTTCTCCTTACTACAAATTGAATGAATGATTTCTGCCGCCGCTTTTACAGTTAGGAATTATGAATTAGGAATTAGGAATTAGGAATGATTACCAGCGCGAATTTAATTCCTAATTCCTCATTCCAAATTCCTAATTGAAATTCGACGGTTATTTAATCGGCGATAAAAATTTGCCGACCGTTGACGTGTGAAAATTTCAACCGCGAGTGTTTTTGTCACAGGAGCCGTCGCGTTTAATGCTCAGCCGCCACGTGTCCAAAATGTCGACATCTTTGCGCGTAACTTCGGTGCCGTCCGCGAACTCGATTTTGAGTTTGTAACGGGTGTAAGCCGAATCGTAACTGATTGAACGTCGGTCGCCTTGATTCATGACGCCGCTGCCGACAAGATCGTTGCCCCAACTTTTTTTCTGCACGGGAACAAAATACAGCGACATAATTTCCTTGCCGGTTTCGTTGACGATTTCCAAAGGCTCAGGTATTCCCGCGAAAGTCGACGTTTGCGCGGTCGCGACGAGCAAAGCCGTCAAGACGAACGCCCGCAAGAAATTAAACTTAATCACAGTCAAACCTCCGTTTGAAAATCAATCCGTGTCGACGTTGTAACCTTTGCCGTCCTTGTAAATCGTCAGCCGTTGCGCTTTTTTGCAGTCAACTGCGTCCCAAAAAGCAACTTCGCCGTCCTCGAAAAACGCGGTCAAGTTGTAGTAGCGATAATCCGCGTTGTATTCGGACTCGACGGACTTGTTGTGTTTGAGCGGAGCTTTGAGCAAATTTTTTTCGTAGGGCTTCGCGTTTTCGTCAGCAGCCACGGCGTAAATCGCTTCGATTGTGCGTCCCGTTTGGTTGACGACGGTGAAATTTTTCAACTCCGCGAATGTCGGAACCTGCGCTGCCGCAAAAAACAGCAACGTCAAGACGACAACCCGCAAGAGCGTCGGGAACTTGAATCCAGTCATGAAAATCAACCTCCCTGTTGAATCGCAGAAATTTACTTAAAATCGGCTCGGAAAATTTTTCGTTGAAATTGTCATTGGACGCATATCAGCCGCCGTAACGACCGCGTCCGTTCGTGTTGATTTTCGTGTGCGACACCAGCCAAGTTCAATCAACGTATAAGGTACCTACTGTTTCAACATCCAAATTGTATGAGAACCTCGCCGTACCATCTTCAAGAACAAACCAGCAATCCCAATACCGGTAACCTTCTTCAAACGAAATGTGATGAGATTGTCCTTGTTGAACATATTCCGCAAGCTGATCATTACCAAAATCCGAAGTTCCACTGACACGAAAGTAACCTTCAGTAATGGTTTTTCCCGTACGGTTGATGATGGTAATGCTCGCTGCGTCAGCCGACGATTGAACCGCCGTGACGAGGAACGCCGCCAACACGAAAACTCGAACGAGCGTCGCGACGTTAAACCTCAGTTGCTTCGGGGGTGGGGGGGGTGAATTGAATCATAAAAATAAATCCTCCTCGATGAATCGAGAAAAAAACTTCGGTTTCCGAGCCGACCTTAATTCATGAGAAAATACTTTTGATTTTATTGAAGATTTTTTCGCCGAGAGTTTCGTCGTCTTCCGTCGCGTGGAAAATTTGAGGTTGACCGTTCTTGATTCGATTAAACAACTGTTCGGGCTTGCGAATACCCGTGCCGACAGACGTTGTAATCATCAACTTGCCGTCAAAGCGCGACATGGGAATTCGTTTGCTTGCCGCGATAATGACGTAATCGGCATTTTTAATTTCTTCGTCGGTGAGCGCGTGATAAACGCCCGCCGCGCCGTGAACTTCGACACGAATGTTCAAGCCCAATTTTTCCGCAGTTTGTTTGAGAGCTTCGCGAGCCATGAACGACGACGATATACCCGTCGGGCAAGCGGTGACCGCGATAATCTTCGTGCCCGCTGAAACGTCGGGTTCGGGCGTTTCGCTTTTGACGCGTTCGGCTTCCTTGTCGTCGATAATCTTGATGACTTCGGCGGGCGTCGTCGCGGCGATTAACGCTTCCTTGAACTCGTCGTTCATGAGCAACACGGCAAGGCGACCCATGTTCGTCATTGCGTCGTCGGTTGCCTTTTCGGGCGCGGCGAACAAAACCAAAAGTCGCGCAGGTTTGCCGTCGAGCGAATTAAATTCGACGCCTTCGGGCACCGTGATAATCGAAATCGAGGGCTTCTTGACGGAATTGTTCTGCGCGTGCGGAGTTGCCAAACCGTTGGCAAGACCCGTGGAACCTTGAGCTTCGCGCTTGAGGATGTCTTTCTTGACGATAGCCTTGTCGCGGATTGTGCCCGCCGTCATGAGCAAATCAATCAACATGTCAATCGCTTCGTTTTTGCCCGTCGGGTGCACGTTGAGCGCGATTGATTTTTTCGAGAGGAAGTTTGTAATTTTCATTAAAACACCACCTTTAATCAATGCGTAATTCGTAATGCGAAATGCGTAATGAACGTCGGCGGGTCAGATTGTCTTCAGGAGAGCTTCGACTTCGGGACGCGTGGCGAGATTTTCCGAGAACGCCGACGCCGAGCCGGTGCAAAGACCCATGCGGAATGCTTTTTCGTAATCGCCGTTGCTTTCAATGTAGCCCGCGACGAAACCGGCAACCATGGAGTCGCCCGCACCGACGCTGTTGACGAGCGTGCCTTTCGGAGCCGGTGACTTGAAGAATTTTTCGCCGCCTTCGGGAACGAAAATCGCGCCGTCGCCCGCCATCGAAATCAAAACGTTGCGCGCACCTTTTGCTTGCAACTTTTTGGCGTGTTCGACAATTTCCTCGTCGCTTTTGAGTTTGACGCCGAACATGTCGCCGAGTTCGTGATTGTTCGGTTTGATGAGCCAGGGATTGAACTTGAGCACTTTGAGCAGGAGACCTTTTTCCGCGTCGACGACGAAACGAATGCCTTTGCCTTGAATGCGCGACAAAGTTTGTTCGTACATGTCATCGGGCAACGTGTTGGGAATTGACCCCGAAAGAATCAGCGTGTCGCCTTCGCCGAGCTTTTCGAGTTTGGCAAAAAGTTCTTCGCGTTTGGCGTCGCTGATTTTGGGACCTTGACCGTTGATTTCCGTTTCAACGTCGGCTTTGACTTTGACGTTGATGCGCGAAAAGCCTTCGTCGAGTTTGACGAAATCATCTGCGGCGTTGAATTCGCGCAGTTGGCGGACAATCTCGTCGCCCGTGAAGCCCGCAAGGAAACCCGTCGCAGTGGACTTATGACCGAGGTTGCCCAGCACAATCGAGACGTTGACGCCCTTGCCGCCGCCGAGCACCTGTTCGTACGTGACGCGGTTAATCGCGCCCGTCGTGAGTTTTTCGAGCCGAATGATGTAGTCGATCGCGGGGTTGAAAGTTACGGTGTAAATCATTTCCGTTCCTCCTTGCCAAAAATTGATTGAAAATTTGTGACGCGATTATACAACAGCGACATTGGCTTTTCAAGGCGCGGCATTTACGCTTGAAGATTTTTTATCAGGAAGATGTCGCCGATTTGTCCGAGCGGCGGTTCGACATAATTCACGGCGACGAGCAGGTTTTCAATCGGGTAAATCTTTTCGTTGCCCGTGCGCAAGAATTCTTGAATCGTGATGAAGTGACGATAGCCGACGGTAGCAAGAAATTCGATCAGCCGTTCGAGCAAGCCCGAATTTTTCCACGCGCCGAGGTTGC
>JAFVBP010000327.1 GCA_017479925.1 Selenomonadaceae bacterium
CACGTCCTTTAAAATTTCTTCACGACTGCGACGTTTCGGGTCGAGCCGCCGCGCAAATTTGTCCGTCAACTTGAGCAACAGCCGCGACAACAGGAAATAAATCGCCGCCACCGCGATTATCGGGACGAAGGCGTCGTAAGTTCGCGCACGAATCAGATCGCCCATTTTCGTCAGATCTTGTACCGAAATGTAGCCGACAACCGCCGTTTCAAGCAAGGTGACGTTGAGCGCGACTTGATACGACGCGAACAAATTTCGCACGACCTGCGGCAGGATAAATTTCACGAACGCACGCCGTTCAGAAAATCCCAACGCCAAAGCCGCTTCGGTTTGTCCGCGGGGAATTGCGTCCGCGCCGTTTTTGAGCAACGTGAAAACCGTAATGCTCAACACGACCGCGAAAACCGTTGCCGCCACGAAACTTGCGGGCACCTCGACGTAAGCGAAGACGACGTAATACGCGAACAGCAACATAACCATCGTCGGCACGCCCTGCAACGTCCGATAAATCGCGTCAATGATTCGGTTGACGCGGCGGTTGCCTTCGCGATAAAGCATGTACGCGCCGAAGCCGAGCAACGTCCCAAAAATTATTGCAATTAACGTTATGTAAATCGTTCGAGCCGCGCCAATCGCAAGCATCTGCCAGCGGTTTTCGTCGACGAGCGAAACTTTAATCCTGCGCGTAATTCCCGCGAAGAAATTTTCGTCGGATGATTCGACGCTCACCACGGCAACGGCATGTTCGGTGTACGTCGGATTGGCTAACAGCACGTTGCGTTGACGTTCGGGCAAAATTTCAATCGCGTTCATTGCGACATCAAGTCTGCCCGTCGTCACGTTGATAAGCATGGTCTCGAACACGTCAATTTTAATTTCGTAGTCGTAGCCGTAAGCCGCGCAGAATTTGTCGAGCAGTTCGACTTCGTAGCCGACAATTTCTTGATTGCGCAGGTAGCAAAACGGCATGGAGCTGCCTGCCGTGCCGACTTTCAACGTGCCGTTTTCGCCCGTGAGTTTGGATTTCGCGAAAGTTCGCCCGCCGTCGTCGCCGTGAAACCATTTTTGACGGAGCGCGTCAAGTTCGCCGTTCGCCTCGACCGTCGCAAGAAATTCGTTCATCTGCGCGCAAAGTTTCTGACCGCGTTCGTTTTTGGTGAAACCGTAACTCAACGGCACGTCGCCCAACGATTCGGGCAGATATTTAACGTCGTTGCCTTCGTGATTGAGATTTTCCGCGTACATCTTGCCGATAACGAAGGCGTCAATTTTGTGTTGCGACAGATTCAACATGAGGTCGCTGATAAAGTCCAACGTGACGAATTTCGCGTTCGGAAATTTTTTGCGTGCCAGCTGATGATAGGCACTTTCAGGCCACACGCCGATTTGTGCGTCCTGCAAGTCGTCAAGCGAATGTATCTGCTTGTATTCGACGCCGCAAGCCGTCAGGAATATCAGCGCAATCACCGGCAACAGGAAAAATTTTTTCATGCGTTCACCCCGAATAATTTTCAAACCGCGACGAAACTTTTGCAAGTGACGTGACGCCCGTTACCGCTCCAACTGCCTCGACCGAACAAGACGCCGTCGCCGAAGCGAATTTCGCGCACTTGACAAGCGGTTGACCTTCCGACAACGCGAACAAAAATCCCGCCGCGAAACTGTCACCTGCGCCCGTCGTGTCGACAACCTGCTTGACGGGGCACGCGTGAATTTTCAACCGTTCGCCGCCGTGTGCGACAATCGAACCTTTGCCGCCGCGTTTGACGACAGCGCATTTCAAGCCGCAGTCAAGCAACGCCGAAATATTTTTGTCGACATCGGTTGAACCAGTCAAAGCCGCAAGCTCCGTTTCGTTCGGGAAGAAATAATCGACGTGTTTGAGCAAGCCCGCAATGTCCGACAAAGTTTCGCCGTGTTTGGGACGCGTAGTGTCCGCCGTCAATGTCCGACCCGTCGACTTGATTCGTGCGAAGATTTTTTCCGTCGCGGAAATGTCCAGTGCCGTCGAAACGAACAAACTTGCGAACGAAACGATTGACGCCATTTCGTCGACGTGCGGCAAAATGTCTTCGGCAGTCAAATTTCGCAGACTTGAACGCGGATTCGTCAAGAAACGTCGTTCGCCCGCCGCGTCAACCAAAACGATATTGACCGCCGTCGACAAGCCCGATCGAACCGTCACGTGCGAAACGTCAATGCCGTTGCTTTGAGCGTAACGCAGAATTCGTTGACCCGCGTCGTCGTCGCCGACTTTGGAGACCCATTGAACACGCTTGCCGAAACGCGACAAAATTACCGCCTCGTTGAGCGCGTCGCCGCCGAACGAAGTCGTGACAAAATCCACGGGCGTTGAGCCGCGTGAAAAAATTTTCTCGTCGACGGTGCCGACCAAAACGTCAACCACACCCGCGCCGATAACCGAAATGTCCATTTAAATCACCTCGGCGGGATTTTATCACCGCGACGAAAATTTCCAAAGCCGTTGTGACATTTATCATGGTGTGTTACAATTCGCCCGTGTTACGAAAAAAATTTACGGGAGGTGAGCGGCGTTGATACCTGCAGATTTTCAAACGGTGCCGCTCTTTAAAGGCTTGACGACTCTTGAGGTCGAAAAGTTCATCAAGTGCACGGGCACGACGTTCAAGAGTTACCCTCGCGGCGAAAGAATTTTGGAGGCCT
Source organism: Selenomonadaceae bacterium (assembly GCA_017479925.1). Classification (GTDB taxonomy): domain Bacteria; phylum Bacillota; class Negativicutes; order Selenomonadales; family Selenomonadaceae; genus Quinella. Next base: position 2,686 of record JAFVBP010000327.1, read on the forward strand.
TCGCGCCCAACGCCAACATCGGAATTATCGTCACGGGCGAAGCGCAAATTCTGTCGCTCGATTGGCTCGGCAACGAAACCGTCGGTCACTCAATCGACAGCGGCGCGATTTTCGGCACGGTCTCGGCAATTCTCGGCGAAGATTTAATCGCAACCAGCGTGCGCCTCACGGCCGATTCAACCGTCATGTGGATACCGTACCGCTCGCTTTTGATTGCGGGGCCGCTACTCGGCAGGATACACGGCGTCGTTATGAAAAATTTGCTCGAAGCGTTCAGCAACAAAAACGTCCTGATGATGCAAAAAGTCGAACTCCTGTCGCAGAAAACGTTGCGCGAACGCGTGATTTTGTACCTGATTCAGCGCGAAAAACGTCAAATGCCGGAGTGGGTCAAAGTCCCCGGTCGCGTGCAACTTGCCAAAGAACTCGAATGCAACCGTTCGGCTTTGACGCGTGAAATTGCGCAGATGCAACTCAAAGGTCTCGTTGAAGTCGACGGTCGCCGCATGAAACTCAACAAGGCAAAAATTTCGTGACTATTCATTTCGACGCGGTGAATTTGACTTTCGGCGCGAACAAAATTTTCGACAAGCTTTCGTTGACGTTCGACGGCGGCAAAGTTATCGGCGTGACGGGTGCCAACGGTTCGGGCAAGTCGACGTTGCTCAAGCTCGCGGGAAAAATTCTTCAGCCCGACAGCGGTCGCGTCATCTTACCGACCGAAAAAAAAATCGCCGCCGTGAGTCCCGAAATGAAGCTTTACGACAGCTTGACGGCTGCGGAAAATCTGAAGTTCTTCGCACGCCTGCGCGGAAAAATTTTGTCCGACGAAGACGTTGCGAATCTCGGTCAACGTGTCGGCTTGGACATGAAAATTTTCGGCTCCGAACGCACGGAAAATTTTTCGACGGGTATGCGCCAACGTTTGAAATTCGCGATTCTGCTTGCCGTCGATGCGGATATTTGGCTCCTCGACGAACCGACAGCCAACCTCGACGACGCGGGTCGCGAAAATTTTTTTGCCGAAATTCAAGCCGCGAAGTCCGACAAAATCATTTTGCTTGCAACCAACGACGTTCAAGAGGCTCAAATTTGCGATGAAATTATTGAGTTGCCGATGATAAACAAAGCGTCGGTTTCGGAAAAAAGTTTCGGGACGCTAAGCAGCTTGACCAATCGGATGCAACGTCACGTTGCCCGATCTGACGCAACGTTAGCAATCGTCCGCAAAGATTTTCTGCTGAACCTGCGGCGGCGTGCGACGTTCGCATCAATGATGATGTTCGCGCTGACGACGGTCGCGGCTTTGAGTTTGTCGACGGGCGGCACAATCGTCGACGAAAAATTTTTGTCGGCACTTTTGTGGATTGTGATATTTTTCGCGGCAAGCGCGGGCTTGTCGGGCACCTTCGACGACGAAGCGCAGGCGGGCACGTTGCCGACGTTGAAACTTTACGGCGACGCGCAGGCGATTTTGTTCGGCAAAATGTCGGGCGCATTGCTGTCGCTGGTTGCGCTTGTGACGTTTATCCTGCCGATATTTTGCGTACTGTTCGATGTCCGCGTCGAAAAAATTTTCCTGCTCGTCGCGACGGTCGCGCTCGGAATTGTCGGGCTTGCGGCGGCGGGCACGTTGACTGCGGCGTTGACGACTTCGGCGGCGGTCAAAGGCGGTCTGTTCCCGATATTGCTGTTCCCCGTGACGTTGCCGGTGTTTTTGCCCGCGATTCGGCTGACGGAAATTGCGTTGACCGTCGCGCCCGTCGATTCGAGTTTGCTTGTGGTGATGTCGGCTTTCGACGCGATTTTGATTTTGGCATCGTCGATTCTGTACGATTACTTGTGAGGTTACATGAACAAAATTATTTTTTTGCTGACGGCGGGCGTCGTCGCGGCAATTATTTTTTTTGTCCCGCCGATAAAAGGTCTCGGCGAACTTGCGAAAATAATTTTCTTCCACGTGCCGACGGCTTGGGTCGCGGTCGTCGCGTTCTTTTCGAGTGCATTTTTCGCGGCGAAATTTTTGCGCATGAACGATTTCAAATTCGACGCGCTGAGTGCACGGGCGGCAAAACTCGGATTCGTGTTCGTGTTGTTGTCGACGGCAAGCGGCGCGATTTTCAGCAAGTTGACTTGGGGCGCGTACTGGAACTGGGATCCGCGGCAAATGACAATTTTCGTGCTGATATTGATTTACGGCGCGTATTTGACATTGCGGGCGGCGGTCGTCGACGAAAAAATTCGCGCAAAAGTCTCGGCGGTCTATTCGCTTTTGAGCGTGCTGACCGTGCCGTTTTTGGTGTTCGTGTTGCCGCGCATGTATTTTTCG
>JAFVBP010000328.1 GCA_017479925.1 Selenomonadaceae bacterium
GGCGAATTCTGGCGTCATGCCGATACCCGAATCTTTAACGCGCAATTCGTAATCGCCGCCGTCGTCGCTGTTGCCGAGTTGGTTGAGCGTGACGGAAATTTTTCCGCCTTCGGGCGTGAACTTGAACGCGTTGCTCAACAGGTTCAGCAAAATTCGATTCAGACGGTTTTTGTCGCAGACGACGACTTTATCGCGCACGTTCGAGCTGTCGACGCTGAACGAAATGTTTTTGCCCGCCATTTGCGTGGCGAACATGTCATAAACTTCGTCGAGCGTCGTGACCAAATTCGCGGGCGCAAGTTCAAGTTCCATTTTGCCGCTTTCGATTCGGCTCATTTCGAGCACGTCGTTAATCAGCGAAAGCAGATGTTGACTTGACGCGTCGATTTTGTTTATGAAGTCGTAAATTTTATCTGGAATGCCGTCCGGACACGGCGTATTTTTGTACGACGGGCAATTTTCGCAGACGTGGTGCAATTCCTTCGCCAAATTCAGATAGCCGACGATTGCGTTCATGGGCGTGCGAATGTCGTGGCTCATGTTCGACAGGAATTGCGATTTTGCACGGGAACCTTCTTCGGCGCGTTCTTTGGCGGCGATAAGTTGCGCCTGCTGACGTTTGAGTTCGTCGCCCTGCTGTTTAATCGTCTCGTAATTTTCTTGCAGGCGACGCGTGTATTCTTCCTGCGACCGCATGTAACGAACTTGCAGGAAGGTGTAGCCCAAAAGCAACGTGACGAACAGCGCGGAGCCCAAAAGCAACGCGACGAGCCACGGTCGGCTTGTAACCATTTCTTCGAGCGTAATGTTTTCGTAGCGGTTGATAATCCATTTTTTCGTAAGCGCGTCGAGGCGACCTTCCTGTTGCATTTGAATCAGCACGGCGTTGAGTTTGACGCGCAACTGTGTATCTTCGGGGTGCATTGCCAAAGTTCCGTAAACGTGCTGAACGGCGTAACTCGGAAACACGTCTTTTAAATTGAATTGTTCGACGAACGCGCCGCCGACTTGTATCGGGCAGATTGCGAATTCGTATTCGCCGCTTTGCAGTCCCTTGAAAATTTTTCGGTAGGAGTGCACGTAAGAAATTTCGTCGTCGAGACCAAGTCCCGGCATTTGGTGTAACGAAGCAACGCGCCTGCCGTATAATTCAGCGACGGACGAAATATTTTTGCGTCCGTAAACGACATATTGCTTTTCGGTCGTCGGCAACGTCGCGATAATCGCGGGATTATTGATAATCAAGTCCGATTCCATGTTCATGATGATGTCCGCGCCGCCGCCGAGGAAAATTTTGTTCGCGTCGTTCCAGTCGATAAGCGACAAGTCCAAGTTCATCTGCAGGCGGTTGGCAATTTCGTTCATCAACTCAACGTCGTAGCCTTGATAGTTGCCCTGTTCGTCGACGTAGGAATAAGGCGCGTAGTCAATATCCGTCACGACGTGCAAAGTTTTTTTGAAGTTGTTGAGCGGCTGAATTTCAACTTTGGGCGCGTCGCGAAGAATGCCCGACAAGTTCACGTAAATTCCCGCGAAAATCAACGCGAGGATTATCGGCAACGCAATTGCCGCCGTCACGAGCAAATTTTTTCTGTCGAAGAAATTTTTCCGAGCCTGCGTGTCCATGAACTTATCTCCTTCGAGCGAATGACTGACCCAAAAGCTTTTGCCGCATATTTTACAGGAGTTTTCGCCGACGGGCAAGTTAAACCGTCACGGCGACGCGAAGACTTTTAACGCAAATGTAACGTTTCGGTTAAAGTAATTGTAATCAAAA
>JAFVBP010000004.1 GCA_017479925.1 Selenomonadaceae bacterium
ATCGCGTCGACGGCGACGGTCAACGCTTCACGCGGCGGATAACCGTAAATTCCGCTCGAAATCAGCGGGAAGGCGACGCTTGACAAATTTTTTTCGACGGCAAGTTTCAAGCTGTTCGTGTAACAGGCGCGCAGTAAAGTTTCTTCGCCGCGTTGACCGCCGTGCCAAACGGGACCTGCCGTGTGAATTACGAATTTCGCGGGCAAGTTGAATCCGGGCGTGATGACGGCTTCGCCCGTTTGAATCGGCGACAACTCGTCGCAGGCAGCTTGAAGTTCACGGTAGCCCGCCGCACGGAAAATCGCGCCGCACACGCCGCCGCCCGCCAAAAGCTGAGTGTTCGCCGCGTTGACAATGGCGTCAACTTCAAGGCGCGTGATGTCCGCTTGCAAAAATTTCAACGACATAAAAATCACCTCGCAAAAGCAAAAACCGACAAGTCGCGCTGACCTGTCGGTTTTATGTTTCGACGGATTGACCGCCGCGTTTCACCTGAAGTAGCTGTAAGCTCTCGACGCCGCCGCGATTTGGTCTTGCTTTTCGACGGAGACGTTGTTGTTCTCCATAACGCCGGTCGGGCTGAGCGTCGGTTGATTGCCCGCGTTGGAACGTTCGGTGTACTTGTCGTCCTGCTCCATGATTTCGGCCATTTTTTCGACGGCAACCTCGACGGATTCGTTGTTGGTCTTTTGGAATTGGCTGGTGCCGATGTTTGTCGCGTCGCCGTTTTTGGGCGTTTCGGGTCTGGACGCGTGCATTCTTGCCGCCATTGCGTTGTCGCCCATTTGAGCCGCTTGCGCGTTGAGTTGTCTGAACGTCACGGGAATACCGGTACCCGCGCCGCTCACTGCGTTAATCGCCATGATAAATCCCTCACTTCCCTGAAAACAAATTCATCCTGTTGACAGTTTTGTTGCAGTATAGCACGCGGCATTTCAATTTACAACCGTGCGCGAAAAATTTTTGTCGGCAACCGCAACGTCGCCTGCGCGTGATATAATCGTCGCGACAAAAACTTTCGGGAGTGATTTTATGTCGGAGATGATTTTGGTTCTGGACTTCGGCGGGCAGTACAATCAACTGATTGCGCGTCGTGTCCGCGAAAACAACGTTTATTGCGAAGTGCACACGGGGCTTTCGCTTGAAAAAATTCGCGAACTTGCACCCGTCGGCATCATTTTGACGGGCGGTCCGCGAAGCGTTTACGGCGAAGATGCCTTGTTGCCGCCGAAAGAAATTTTTTCGCTCAACGTGCCCGTGCTCGGCATTTGTTACGGCGCGCAGGCTATGGCGAAAATTTTGGGCGGCACCGTCAAACCCGCTCAAGTCAGCGAATACGGCAAGACCGAAGTCGAAGTTGTCGGCGCGTCGAAATTGTTTGTTGGCGTCGAACAAAGTTCCGTTGCGTGGATGAGCCACACCGACAGAATTTTTGACGTGCCCGAAAACTTTTCGGTGACCGCGTCAACCGTCAACTGCCCCGTCGCCGCAATGGAAAATCCTGCGCGAAATTTGTACGCCGTGCAGTTTCACCCCGAAGTTCTTCACACCGTCGAAGGCAAGAAAATTTTCGCCAACTTCGTCGACATCTGCGGCTGCAAACGCGATTGGCGCATGAGTTCATTTGTCGCCGAAAGCGTCAACCGTCTGCGTGCCAAAATCGGCGACGGCAAAGTTCTCTGCGCGTTGTCGGGCGGCGTCGATTCAAGTGTCGCGGCAGTTTTGTTGAGCCGTGCCGTCGGGAAAAATTTGACGTGCGTGTTCGTTGACCATGGACTTTTGCGCAAAAACGAAGCCGCCGAAGTCGAAGCTGCCTTCGCGAATTACGATTTGAATTTCGTCAAGATTGACGCGGGCGAACGTTTCTTGACCAAACTGCGCGGCGTCACCGAACCCGAACGCAAACGCAAGATTATCGGCGAAGAATTCATTCGCGTGTTCGAGGACGTCGCCAAAAAAATCGGCGCGGTCGATTATCTCGTCCAAGGCACGATTTACCCTGACGTGATCGAGAGCGGTCTCGGCAAGTCGGCGGTTATCAAAAGTCACCACAACGTTGGCGGCTTGCCCGATTTCGTCGATTTTAAGGAAATTGTCGAGCCGTTGCGCCTGCTGTTCAAGGACGAAGTTCGTCAAGCCGGTCGCGAATTGGGCTTGCCCGAAACTTTGGTTAATCGTCAACCGTTCCCCGGTCCGGGTCTCGGAATTCGGATTATCGGCGAAGTCACCGCGCAGAAAGTCGCCATTGTGCAGGACGCGGACGCCATTTATCGCGATGAAATTGCCCGCGCAGGCGTCGACAAAAATCTGTCGCAATACTTCGCCGCGTTGACGAACATGCGCTCGGTCGGCGTCATGGGCGACGGTCGAACGTACGATTTCGCGATTGCCCTGCGCGCCGTGCTGACCGATGATTTCATGACTGCCGAAGCCGCCCGCCTGCCGTGGGACGTGTTGAGCCGCGTTGCCAACCGAATCGTCAACGAAGTCAAAGGCGTCAATCGCGTGCTGTACGATTGCACGACGAAGCCGCCCGCGACAATCGAATTCGAGTGACGGAGGCGCACAATGAAAGTCGGTCACATTGATTTTTTGAACGTCCTGCCGCTGAGCTACGGTTACACGCACGTCGAACACGATTTTGAAATTGTGCGCGGCGTCCCGACATTTCTCAACGGCGAACTCAAGGCGGGGCGATTGGACATCAGCAACGTTTCGTCGATTGAATACGCCCGTCAAAGCCGCGACCTGTTGATTCTGCCCGACATTTGCGTCCGTGCTGACCGCGACGTTACGAGCATTGTTTTGGTTTCGCGACGGCAAATTGACGATATCGGCGGCGACAAAGTCATCTTGACGGAAAAATCGGCGACGGCGCAACGTCTGCTGAAAATAATTCTTCACGCGCACGGAGCCGAACCGATTTACGAGACGCGAGCCGTCAAAGTCGACAAGCCCGTCGACGACGACGCGACTGCCGCGCTGTTGATTGGCGACGACGCGTTGAGCGTGTACCTGCATCCGCCCGAAAATTTTTTCGTGTACGATTTGGGCGTCGAGTGGCACAAGCTGACGGGCAAGCAGATGGTTTACGCGCTGTGGGTTGTCCGCAAAACTTTCGCCGAAGAAAATCCCGCACGGTTGAAGTCGGCTTACCAAACGATTCGCGACGCTTTTGCTTACGGTGTCGCTCACAAAGCCGAAGCGATTCAATCCGTGCTTGCGACGAAGCCGTTTACCTTCGCCGAGCTTGACAGATATTTGGGCAACGTCATCAAGTGGAACTTGACCGCTGACGGTTTGGACGCGCTGAAAACTTACTACCGTCGCGCCGCCGCACTGAACTTGATTGACGCGGAACCCGAACTTCACTTCGCCGAATAAAAAAATTCCCGCCGAGCAACTCGACGGGAGTTTTTTGTTGACAACAGCAAAATCGAAATGCACGGCAGTGTACGCGCAAGTCGTAGCGATAACACGGTCGCACAGGACGTGCGACCGCCCGGAGTTTTTCGCGTGATGCGAAAATTCCGGGTCAGACGCCCTTTTCTTTTGGTTACTTTTCTTTTGGGCGCAACAAAAGAAAAGTAACACTCAGCTTGCGAAAAACATGTGTGCGACGGGTGCCGCAATCAACAAGCTGATAATCGTGCGCTCCAAAAACAGTATGAACAGCTCCGGCAGGTTGACGGGGATTTTCGAGCCGAGAATCAAGCCGCCGACTTCCGACAGATAAATCAACTGCGTGACCGAAATCACCGCGACGATAAATTTCGCCATCGGGCTGGTAATCGTGCCCGCCGCAAGTACCGACGGCGTGAACATGTCCGTGAAGCCGACGATCATCGTTTTGGAGACCGCCTCCGCTTGCGGCACGTCGAGCAACTGCAACAGCGGCAGGAACGGCAAGCCGAGCGTGTCGAAAATCGTCGTGTGATTCGCCAGGACAAGCGCGAGCGTCCCGATACACATGACGACGGGCAACACGCCGAACCACATGCCCGCCGCGTTTTTGAAGGCACCTTCCATGAACTGTTCAAAGCCGCGGTGTTCGCCGACGCGTTCACGGGCAAGCGCAATGCCGTATTGGAATGACGAATTGTAACCTTCGGGCAACGATTCGCCCATCGCTTTGCCTTCAACGAGGTATTCGTCTTTTTTGAGACTCAGCGGCGGAATTCGCGGCAAAATCAACGCGCACACGATACCAATCGCGCAGATGAGCAGGTAATACAGCCCGAAATATTCCATCAAGTCAACCTGCGCGAGCACAACGATTGAAAACGTTATCGACACGGCGGAAAATGTCGTCGAGATAATCGCCGCTTCACGTTTGGAGTAGTAGCCGCTTTCGTATTGATTCGCGGTCAACATGACGCCGAGCGTGCCGTCGCCAATCCACGAGGTGATACAGTCAACCGCCGCACGACCGGGTATCGTGAACAGCGGCCGCATGACTTTGGTCAACATCGCGCCGATAAATTCCAACAGCCCGAAGTCCAGCAACAGCGGCAGTAAAAGTCCCGCCAACAGGAAAATTACCACGAGCACGCTAAGCAGGTCATTGAGGACGAAACCGCCGTTGTCGCCCGACGTTATCAAGCCGATCGTGCTTTCGGGATTGTCCGCGTCGACGCCCAAATACGTCAGCCAAATGAAAATCGCGCCGAGTATCCGAATAACGACCCAAATTGCCGTTGTCGAAAAGGTGTTCGCGACAATCGGGTACGTCGCAATGAAATTCGGCTTGCCCAAAAAAACTATGCCGAGTATTGCCGACAGCGTCACAATCCCGACGCACAACAGCGGCAGAATTTCGCCAATCGCGTTGCTAATCATGTCCGCGATAATTTTGACGACAATCGTCCAGCTGCCGTCGTATTGCACGGGAATCATAAACAGAATAATTCCGACGATTGACGGCACCAGAAAGCCCGCCAGCGAACCTTGTTGTTTGTTTTCCATTTCAATCTCCTTCGCACACAAATTAGAGAGAAACTCCCGAAACAAAAGCCGAATCATTATAGCACTAATCGCCCGACTTTCAAGAAACGCCGCGCAAAATTTTGCTGAACGTCAGCGCATGCCGCCGAATTCGCGACACGTCAACGCAATGTTATCGACAATCAAAAAAGCACGCCTCCGACTTTCGGGGACGCGCTCTTTTTTGTTTGCGAGAAATTTATCAGCCGAGGATAACAAGCGATTCGTGCGCTTTGACGGATTGACCTGCCGCGACGTTGAATTTCTTGACGGTGCCGTCGGCGTCTGCGGTAATTTCGTTCTGCATCTTCATTGCTTCGAGGATAAGCAGGACTTCGCCCGCTTTGACCGCTTGACCTTCAGAGGCGACGAGTTTGACGACTTTGCCGGGCATGGGAGCGTCAATCGAGTGTTCGCCCGCGCCCGCCGCGACTTTTGCCGCAGGAGCCGGAGCCGCCGCTTTCGGTGCGGGAGCCGGTGCAGGTGCCGCTTTCGGTGCGGGAGCAGCCTTCGGAGCCGCGCCGCCCGCCGCTTTGACTTCTTCGACTTCGACTTCGTAAGTCGTGCCGTTCACGGTGACGTTGAATTTCTTTGTTGCCATGGATTAAATACCTCCGATATATCAGCGATTGATTTTGGACGCGAGTGCCCAAGTGTCGTTGCGTTTGATTTTGACGGCGACGACCTTACCGCCGCCGCACATTGCCTGAACCGCCGCCGTGATTGCCGCGATAATTTCGGGTTTGATTTTTTCAGCCATAGTAATTCTCCCTTTGATTCGCAGACTTCGCGTTGTTCGTTGCGCATTACGCATTAAGCATTACGCATTGAATCAAAGCGGGATGTTGCCGTGTTTCTTTGCGGGACCGACTTCGCGCTTGCTTGCCAAAGCGTTAAGTGCCGTGATAATCAACGGACGAGTTTCCTTAGGCTCGATAACCATGTCGGCATAACCGCGTTCGGCAGCCTTGTACGGCGTCGCGAATTCTTCGACGTATTCGGCGGTCTTCTGGTCTTTGTCGGGGTCTTTGCGGAAAATGATGTTCGCCGCGCCCGCGGGACCCATGACGGCAATTTCAGCGGACGGCCACGCCATAACTTGATC
>JAFVBP010000329.1 GCA_017479925.1 Selenomonadaceae bacterium
GACGTTAAAGACGCCGTCGAAAAAATCACCGTCAACGAAGTAAAAAGCCGTCACACGCGAATTCAATTTTTCTTGACGACGGAGCCTGAGGCAGTCAACGTTTCGCTTGAACCCGCCGATTCGTCCGCGAAAAAAGACGCCCGCGTCGTCATTGACGTGAAAAAAGTTCGCGTTGAAGACGAAAACTTTAACGCTTCGGATCTCAACAATTTCAACGGCGGCGGACGCGTAATCGTCATTGACCCCGGGCACGGCGGCTCCGATGCGGGCGCAATCGGTCCGACGGGTGTCAGCGAAAAATCCGTGTCGCTTGCCGTTTCGTTGAAGGCGCAACAACTTTTGACCGCACAAGGTTACCGCGTCGTAATGACCCGCACGACCGACGTTGACGTTGCCGCGCCGGGTGTGTCCGACGCAACCGAACTTCAAGCCCGCGTCGACAAGGCACCGCCCAACGCCGAAATTTTCATCAGCGTGCACTGCAACGCCTTTTCCAACGGCAACGCAAACGGCATGGAAACTTACCACGCGCCGACCGCCGTGCAAGGCAAAAGATTGGCGACCTTGCTCAACGAAGAACTCGAACGACTCGGCGGACTCAACAATCGCGGTGTCAAAGGTGCGCGATTCTACGTCATGACACATTCAAAATGCGCCGCGTCGCTTATCGAACTCGGTTTTATCACCAACCCACGCGAAGAAAAATTGTTGGCAAGCAGCGACTACCAGCAAAAACTTGCGCGGGCAATCACCAACGCCGTAAACCGTTACTTCAACCAAGGAGGCTTCGATTAATCGTGAAGAAATTTTTTGTATCGGCAACGCTTGCGCTCGTCATTTTGGTTTCGGGTTGTCAACAGCAACCGCAAGGTGAATTGCCCGCCGCGCCCGAAAAGCCGGCTCAAGTTGCTCAAGACGTGCAGGTCAAGCCGCTCAATCCGCCGCCACTCAAACCCGTGCCGCCCGTCGAAAGCGAAAAGCAATCGTCGCCGTCGCCGACTCAAACGTTGCCCGCACAGAGTATGCGCGTCAAAGTTTACTATCCCGACGATTCGGGCATGCGACTGGTTGAAGTCGAACGCAAAATCAACGTCGAACACGAAGGCGAAAAATACTTCGCCGCCGTTGAAATCTTGCTCGACGAACCGTACGAAGAAAATTTGACGACGATTTTCCCGCGCAACGCAAATATCCGCTCCGTCACCGTCGAAGGCGGGCTTGCAACCGTCGATCTTGACGGCTCAATCGTCAAAAACATGGTCGGCGGCTCGACGGGCGAAGAATTCCTTGTCGGCTCAATCGTCGACACGCTGACGAATTTTCCTGAAGTCACGCAAGTCAAGTTCCTCGTCGACGGCAAAGAAATCGAAACGCTGTCGGGGCACATGGACTTAAGCACGCCGCTCGAACGCATGGACGACTTGATTCAATGACAGACGCAAAAAATCGGCGCACGGGTTTCACGACCTTGGCGTCGATTTTTTTTGTCCGCGAAGTCGACGGTGTGAAAATTTCGCCGACGATAACGCACGGAGGCATCACTTACAGCCTTAATGCCGGTATGGGCGAATTTATGTCGCGCAGGAACTTCGACGGGTCGCCTTCGGTGAAGTTGTCGTACATGCCGATAATCAGCGCGCCCGTGTGCGTTATCTGCTCAAGTTGCTAAATGCCCGTTATCGCAATGACGACCGTGTCCGAAGTCTGCGCGTCGAAGAGCACGCCGTTCAAAACCGTGCCGCGTTTGGTTTCGACGTTGATGTCACGCATTTACCGTCGACCTCCGAAAAGGCAACGGTGCGACGGCGTCCGATAACAGGCGTTGCACGAAACGCATTTCGACGCGTCGCTTGTGCCGTCGAGAAATTTTTTCGGCAAGTCGGGTTCGCGGACAAGCGGTCGCGACAAACTCAACAGCTCAATTTTCGTGTCGCGCAGAATTTTTTCCATGACTTGACGAGATCGCCAACCGCCGACGCAAATCACGGGCACGTTGACTTTGTCGGCAAGCGTCGCGGCGAAATCGGCGAAATAACCTTCGTCAACGCCCGCACGAATTCCGCCGACGGAAGTGCCGTTGCCGCTGACTTCGATCGAATCAATGCCCGCGTCGACAAGCAACTTGCAAACCGTCAAGCTTTCGTTTTCGTTCAAGCCGTCGCGAACAAAATCGCTCGAATTGATTTTCGCCGTGACGTGAAGTTTCGGCGCGGATTTTTTGATGCCGGTCAAGATGTCGACCAAAATTTTCGTGCGACCTTCGGTTGAGCCGCCGAATTCGTCCGTGCGGTGATTGACGTGCGGGCTGATAAACCTGCTCAGGAAGAAAAAATGCGCCGCGTGAATTTGAACGCCGTCGAAGCCGCAAATTTCAGCGCGAATCGCCGCGTCGACGAACAATTTCACCACGTCGCGAACGTCGTCCGACGACATTTCGTTTTCGTTGACCTCGAAGTCGTCTTTGTAAAACGCGCCCAAGGCAAGCTGACTTATAATCACGCAATTTTCGGCGTGAATGATGTCGACAAGTTTCTTATACTGCGGAATCAAAGCGTTGTCGCAAAGCCGCATCATGCCGCCGAAATAAAAATCGTTCGCCGCGACGGATGTGAAGCCCGTGACAATAGTGCCGACGCCGCCCGTCGCCAATTCGCGATAAATTTCGTAAGTCTTGCCGTCGATTGAGCCGTCGCGTGACGCAATGCCTTCCCACGTCGCCGAACGCACAAGACGATTTTTCACGCGCAGACCGTTCAAAGTGACTTCGTCGAAAAGATTTTTCATGTTGTCGCCTCCGAAAGTTTGACTGCGTGAAGTATAATCGCCGTGTGAATTTTCGTCGAGAACGCATAACTTTATTACCGCGGAGGACGCTTATGAGCAAAATTTATCCGATTGACGCGACACTCAGCGACGTTGTCAACAAAAAATGCCCGATTTTGTGCGCAATGGACCTTATCGGGTCGAAGTGGAAGTTACCGATTGTCCGGTACCTGCACGAAAAGCCCGCGACGCGAATTGATTTCCGAGCCGCCGAAAGTCGTCGAATATTCGTTGACGATTTCGGCGTGTCGTTTTCAAACGTCGAAATTACGCATTACGCATTAAAAAAAGACTGCCCCGTCAAGGGACAGCCCGTGTGTTCGTGTTGATTGAGTTTTATTGGATGGCTGAAGTCGCGGCGGCGGTTGTGGTGTTGAGTTCGCCTGCGCGTTTGTCGAAGCGGCTCATAATTTCGTCGTAAGTGTTTTTGGTGATTTCGGGCATGTCTTGCAAGCCCGTCGCGTCAGTCCACGCTATGCCGGCTTGTTTGAAGCCTTCCTCGACGGCGGCACGCATTGCCGAAAGTTTGTCGGGGTCGTTGCCCGCGATTGCCGTCGCAAGATCAAAAATTCTCGTCGAAACGGCGTCAACGGACCAGTCGCCGCCTTCGCCGACAGCTTTGGCAGCGTCTTCGGGATTGGTCGCCACTTCCGGCATACCGAAGCGCGCCGCGTCAATTTCCACGCCGTCGAAGTTCAGAATTCCGACGCCTTCGTCAAGCCAACCTTGAAGTTTGTCGTTCGAGTCGGTCAAAGCCTGAATCATCATGTTAAGCATCGTGTGCTCGTTCATGGCGATACTTTCTTCAAGGTAGCGAACTTGGTCGGCAGAAAGACCTTTGGTTTCCTGCGCGCCGTCGGAGTCGGTTTCTTCGACTGCGGGTTGTTGCAAAGCCGAAGTTGCCGCCTGTTGAGCTTGTTTCGCCTCGTCGGAAATGTCGAGTTTGAAGGCGTCACCGACATTGACGGTTGACGATTGATTTTGCGCCGTCGAAGTTTGTTGATCGGCGGCCTTCGTGTTTGCGGTGCCTCTGGTTTGCGCGGCGTACTGCGCCACACCTTGCGACACGCGTGCAATGTTGCTTACGTCCATGTTGAAAACCTCCTTTGTGTTGAACGGAATTACAAACCTGCGGCGTTGACGGGCTTACATCGTCAACAGTGCCGCCAAATCGAGACTCTGCGAACGGTCAACTTTCATTGCGACGGAGCCGTCGGGGTTGGGCGGTGCGCTGTAGTCGGGCACAACCGTCAAATGCGGTTTTTGCTTGATTTGTTCGACGATTGAGCCGCCTTCGTAGGTCGTTATCAAAATCGAACCGTCGGGCATGAAACGCTTGATTGTCTCAACGGTTTGCGTGTTTGACGACGCGCCTTGTTGACGATTGGCGTTGCCCGAATCTTCGTCGACTTTGACTTGAGCGGTAATTTCTTCCTGCAGGTCGGCTATCTCGTCAAGTTGCTCACGAACCGCGTTCATCTTGCGCGTGTCCGTTTCGACGTTGGCGATTTTGTCCGCCAAAATCTGCGCGTAATCCGAGGCGACGCCGCGGGATTTTTTGTATGACGCCTGCGACTTGTTCACGTCCGCCGCAAGATTTGTAACTTCGCGAATATCCACGATTGTCACGCTCCCAAAAAGTTTTTTCACCGTAGTTATCGGCATTTCGGGCGCGACGCTAAAATTTTTTTCAGTGTAACATTTGCGTCCGTGCTTGTCAATTTGGCGTTCGACAGCGGTAGAGGAAAATTTCTTCGCACGTTGAAACTTCACCGCTTGCCAAGAACGGCTCCGTTGTGTTATATTGCCGAAAAGTTTAACGGCAGTCGCGCAAGCTTACCGTTCACGGTTTTGAAACAGCACTTGAAAATCCCGTTGCCACAGGACGCAACATAAGACTATCGCGCAAGCTTACCGTTCACGGTCTCTGCGGCAAAGAAAAAGCACCTCTCCGTTGCGGGAAGTGCTTTTTTCGTGCTATTGCGGCTCCGTTGAACTTCACGCGAAATTTTATCGGGGACTGCGGTCTCCGATTTTTTGTTGCAGGAAAATTTTCGCACGCCCGGAAATTTCTTCGCGGAGGTGTCGACCATGAAAAAATTTTTGACGGTTGTCTTCGCGATACTTTTGACGGCGTCGACGGCTCACGCGGAAATTTTCGCTTGCGCAGGTGAAGCCGAATATTGCACGCCGAAAAATAATGCCGAATTCGCCGCGTATTGGGCGCAAATTTTGGCGGAACAAAATCTCGTCAAGAAAATCTGCGTTCACCTTCGGGCGAATACAACGCTCGTCGACGACGTGAAAATCAGCGACGACGACCTTGCGACGCAATGCATGATGATTCTTGAAATCACCGACACGAAGGTTGAGCTTGCGAACGAGGCGGACAGCGTTCGCGCAAAAGTTTTCGTCACCGGGCAAATTGACCTTGACGAACTCAAATCGCGCCTCGACGGTTTCAGGAAAAATTCTTGACGTACAACGTCAAAGCTCAAGCCTGCGCGGTTGCGTCAACGCAACGACAAACACATTGCAAGCTGAACGATGCGAAATTTTGTCGGGGACTGCGATCTCCGATTTTTTGTTGCGCAAAACTTGCTTGCCGTCAATGAATGCTGTAAAATCCTTTCAAAAATTTTTCACATGCACAAGGAGGCAACGTGACGTTGCATCCAATTTGTTTGGCGACCGAAAAACTTTCGGCTCGTCACGACAAACGAATCAAAAATTTTTCACATGCACAAGGAGAGTCTTTCACATGAGAAGCGACATTGTCAAAAAAGGCGCGACACGTTGCGCGCACAGAAGTTTGTTTCACGCCAACGGCTACGGCGTCGACGAACTCAGTCGCCCGCTTATCGGCGTGTGCAATTCCTTTAACGAAATAATTCCCGGTCACATGCATTTGAAGTCGATAACCGAAGCGGCGAAACTCGGCGTCGCGGCGGCGGGCGGCACACCCGTCGAATTTCCCGCCATCGGCGTGTGCGACGGCATTGCAATGGGTCACACGGGCATGAAATATTCGTTGGCGAGCCGCGAACTGATTGCCGACTCAATCGAAGCGGTCACAATGGCAAGCGGTTTCGACGCGCTGATTTTGATTCCGAACTGCGACAAAGTCGTCCCCGGCATGTTGATGGCGGCGGCAAGATTAAACATCCCGTCGATAATCGTCAGCGGCGGTCCCATGCTTGCAGGAAGATTTCACGGGCGCGACATCAGCGTCAGTCAAGCTTTCGAGGCGGCGGGCAAATTCGCGGCGGGCAAAATGACTGCCGAAGAAATGACCGACCTTGAAGCGCACGCCTGTCCAAGTTGCGGCTCCTGCGCGGGTCTGTTCACCGCAAACACGATGAATTGTCTTTCGGAAGCGTTGGGCATGGCACTGCCCGGCAACGGCACGATTCCCGCCGCGTACACGGGCGACAGATTTATTTTGGCGAAACGTGCGGGCAAATTCATCATGGACTTGCTTGACAAAAACATCTGTCCGCGTGACATCTTGACGCGTCAAGCTTTCGAGAACGCAATTACCGTCGACATGGCTATCGGCGGCTCGTCGAACACGGTTTTGCATTTGACGGCTATTGCCAACGAATGCGGCATCAAAATTCCCGCGAACTTGTTCGACGAAATTTCTGCGCGCACGCCGTACATCACGAAATTAAGTCCCGCGGGCACTCACCACATGCAAGATCTTGACGAAGCGGGCGGCATTAACGCCGTCATGCACGAACTCAGCCGCAAAAATCTTTTGCACCTCGACGCGGTGACTGTCACGGGCACGCTCGGCGACAGAATCAAAAACGCGACAATTCAACGCCCCGACGTGATTCGCACGGTCGAAAATCCGTATCGTGCGACGGGCGGCATTGCGATTTTGCACGGCAACTTGTGCCCCGATTGCGCGGTCGTCAAAGCCAGTGCCGTCAGCGAAGACATGCTCGTCTACAAAGGCGCGGCGAAATGTTTTGACAGCGAAAAAACGGCGATTAACGCGATTATGGCGGGCGAAATTCACGACGGCGACGTTGTCGTTATCCGCTACGAAGGTCCCAAAGGCGGCCCCGGTATGCAGGAAATGCTCAATCCGACGGCGGCTATCACGGGCGCGGGCTTGAAAGTCGGCTTGATTACCGACGGTCGTTTCAGCGGCGCAAGTCAAGGCGCGTGCATTGGTCACATTTCGCCCGAAGCAATGGACGGCGGCACGATTGCGCTCGTTCACGACGGCGACATCATTTCGATTGACATCCCAAATCGCAAACTTGAGCTTGAAGTTTCCGACGACGAACTTGCCAAACGTCGCGCCGCGTGGACGAAGCCCGAACCGAAAATCAAGACGGGTTACCTTGCGCGTTACGCCAAACTCACGACTTCGGCGTCGACGGGCGCGGTCTTGAAAGTTTGAGGTCGTCTCATGGATTGGCAAGAATCCTTTAAGTTTCGGCTGACGGAATTTCTGCGCGGCGAACAATTCATTTTCAACGCGCCGATGAACGAACACACGACGTTTAAAATCGGCGGTGCGGCGGACGTGTTGATTTTCCCGTCAAGCGCGGACGACGTGTCGAAAATTTTCAAGCTCGTCGACGAATTCAAGTTGCCGTGCACGATTTTGGGTAACGGCTCGAACGTTTTGGTGCGCGACAAAGGAATTCGCGGCGCGGTCGTCAAGTTCACCGAAAAATTTTTCGGCTCCATGCGTTGCGACGGTCAGCGGCTTTTTGCGTGCGCTGGTGCCAAACTTAAAGACGTGTCGACGTTCGCGGCTCAAAATTCGTTGACGGGACTTGAATTCGCCTGCGGAATCCCCGGCAGTATCGGCGGCGCAATTTTCATGAACGCGGGCGCATATGACGGCGAAATGAAAAATACCGTCGCCGGCGTCAAGGCCGTCAATCGCAACGGTGAGTTCGTCGAATTCGCGGGCGCAAGTCTCGGTCTCGGTTACCGTCACAGCAATTTTCAGGAGAACGGTTGCGCCATTTGCGAAGTCGAAATGATTCTTCAACGCGGCAACTTCACCGATATCAACAACAAAATGGCGGACTTCACCGAACGGCGCGAAAGCAAACAACCGCTCGACATGCCAAGCGCGGGCAGTACGTTCAAACGCCCGAAAGGTTACTTCGCGGGCACGCTGATTGACAAAACCGGCTTGAAAGGTCTGCGCGTCGGCGGTGCAATGGTTTCCGAAAAACACGCGGGCTTTGTCGTCAACACGGGCGGCGCGACTGCTTCGGACGTTTTGAACTTAATCGAAGAAGTCAAACGTCGTGTTTGCGAGGCGCACGGCGTTACGCTCATGCCTGAAGTTCGCATTATCGGCGAGGAATAACCATGTCAACGAATAATCCGATCGTGTCGGTCATAATGCCCGTGTTCAACGCGGCGAAATTTCTTCCGCAAACGCTCGAAAGTTTGCTGTGTCAAACGTTTGCGAATTTTGAAGTCGTCGCGGTCGACGATTGCTCAACCGACAACTCCGTCGAAGTACTCGAAAGTTTCGCGTCAAATTTCGACGGGCGGCTCAAAATTATCAAGCTTGCGACGAACAGCGGCACGCCCGCCGTCCCGCGAAATATCGGTATCAAAACGGCACGCGGAAAATATCTTGCCTTCCTCGACGCGGACGATTTGTTCACGCCGACGGCACTTAAAGAACTTTCGACGCTTGCCGAAGAGTTTCAAGCCGACGTTGTTCACACGGACGAATTTTATGCCTTCGACGCGACGGGCAAAAATTTCGCGACGTTTGCTGATCTGTTGCGCGAAGAAACTTTCACGCTGATGACGTGTCGAAAGTCGAACGCACAACCTTTGTCGCACGCAACCGACGAGCCGAAAGATTTAGCCGAACGCGTCAAACTTTGGCTCAACGACGAGTTTCAGTGGGCTACGTGGTCACTATTCGTGCGCAAAGATTTTTGGACGGCGAACAAGTTGGCTTTTCCGCGCATGAGAGTTTCGGGCGACACTTTAGGTAATTTTTATTGCCTGTGTCTGGCGAAGAAACTTCTGCGCGTGCCAAACGTCACTTACATTCACCGCGGCGACCCCGAGTCGATAACCAACGAATCGGCGGATGCGGAAAAATATCTTCGCAAGTGGCTCAGCGATTTGACTGTCGGTTTCAGAGAGTTTGCCGCCTTCATGGACAAGCTTGAATTCTTCTGCGAAAAAATCGGCTATCGTTACGCCGTGCTGAATTGGTTTTTTGAAAAATTTATGCGGGACGCTCGACAGCTCCCGTTTGCATACGCGCAGGTTCATCCCGCGTTGCTCGCCCGAATCGTCGAAAAAGAATTTCGC
>JAFVBP010000028.1 GCA_017479925.1 Selenomonadaceae bacterium
CCAGCCGAGAACTTTGTACGCCCAATAGCCGCCGACGAAAATTCCTGCGCCGAGGAAAGTCCACGCCGTCAACGTCCAAATTCGCGCTTCGGCAAGCCACGACCGCGACGCCGCTTCCGTCAACAGACTGCCTAAACTCAACGCGAAGGGCACGGCAAGCAAAGCGTAACCGACGAAGATTATCGGCGGGTGAATTGCCATCCAAAAATCTTGCAACAGCGGATTCAGTCCGACGCCTTCGACGACCTGCGCGGGATTCGGCGCGAACGGTGACTTCGCCAAGACCAACGCCGTCAAAATCGCCTGCAACAGGAAGTAAATCGCCACTGCCGCCGCGTTCGTGCGACGGAAAGTCAACGTCACACCTGCCGCCGCGTGCACAAGCAGCCACAATAAAAAAGAACCCTGCTGACCCGCCCAGAACGCCGAGATTTTGTAGATTGTCGGCAGTTTCGTTGACGAATATGCCGCGACGTATTCGACGGTGAAGTCGTTCGCGAAAATCAAAATCCACAGCAACAGACTTGCCGCCGCCACGAAGGTTGCCGACAGTCCCGCGCAGATTTTCACCAGACGCGCCGACGGAATTTTTTGCACGTAACAAATGCACGTGACTGCAATTGCCGCAACAATCGCGCCGACCAAAAGTAAATTTCCCGTCAAATCATCACCTCAACTTTGCGGGCGTTGCAACTTTTAAAAAGTTGACAAACAATCGGTTGACCGCCCGACAACTCAAGCCGTCACTGCGGTTTTTGTCCCTCGTATTTGGACGGACATTTAATCAGAAGTTTTTTCGCGTGAAAGCTGTCGTCCGACGAATCAAACTTGCCGACCGCGACGATGTGATACGCCTCGTCGAATTGATCGGGCTTGACGCCGTCGAACTTGACGCGCAGAGTTTCGCCCGTGTCCTCGTCCTGCAGGCTGAACGTGAATTCGTCGCAGCTTTGTTGCGGAGCGAAATTTTTATCGAGCAGACCTTTGACTTGCACGGAATTGGCACTTGCCCGCGCCTCGGCAATCGAAACGTAAGGCGTGACGCTTTCCGCCAAATTCAAGCCCGCGTAGGCGACGAAGCCGACCAGCAGCGCGATCAGCAAGATTTTCCGCACGGTGACGCGCCTCCTCCGATAAATTTTGCTGATTATAACATTGGGCAAAAAAGCGCGTTGTTGCCGCGGCGACAATCAAAAAGAGCCGAAACTCAATCGTTCCGGCTCCGAAATTTCGCGTCAGCTTTCGTAGACGTAGCGCAAGGCGTTCAAGTTCGCCGTGTTCAAGTCTTTGTGCAAGGCGCAACCTTTCGAGTTCAGCTCCATGGTTTGACGGTTGCCGACGGTGTATTTTTCCCAGTGCGGAATCGTTTCGTTGTTCGGGTCGCCCGTCGCCGCGAAAGCCGTCCACGTCGTTTGCACCTGCTTAACAAGATTCTGCGGCGGATTCGGATAAAGTTCGTCCGAATTGTTGAAGGTAAACGGCAAGTCAACCCCATGACACGAACGCAAAAGTTCAATCGGTGAATTCTCACTGAACAGGTAGAAGTAAACGTCGTTGTAAGCCGACTGATATTCAGCCGTCAATTCTTGACCGACGCGCCAATCCAACTGCGTTGCAAAATCGCCGTAAGTGTCGTCGCTGTCGGGACGCCCGTCGAGCCACGCTTGATAAACTTCCTGCGGCGTGCTTGCGTTGTAGTGTGCAAAAATCGGTGAATTTTTTTTCGGCTCTGCGCGGAAAAGTTTAAACAAATTTTCATCCGCCAACAGGAAACAACGCCACTCGTCGGCAGTGGTGCCCGTCAAAATTTTTATTCCGCGAGCCGCGCCGTCTTTGAGTGCTTTGAACGGGTCAGCGGGCAAATATTTTCCGTCACAAGTTGGAAAATAATCCGCGAGACTGATCCCGCGAGCTTCCGACAGTTTCAAGTAAACCGCTTTGATTTCGTCGGTAGATTTTTTTACAAGTTCGCCGACAGTTTTCGTACCGCTCATTGACATGAACATTTCGGCAAGTTGAGCGGAAATTTCCGGCTTGTTATAAAAGTCGATGTGTCCCGACTGCGGAATTACTTTGTCGAAAAAACCTTTTACAGCGGGCGTGACTGTCAGCAACATAACTGCGATTGAGCCGGCACTTTCGCCGAAAATCGTCACGTTGTCGGGGTTGCCGCCGAATGCCGAAATGTTTTCTTTGACCCACTGCAAGCCCGCGACTTGATCTTTCATGCCGAGATAACCGCTGTCCTCGAACGCCGAATCAATCGCGCCGAAGTTCATAAAGCCGAAAACGTTCAGCCGATATTCCAAACTCACCAACACGACATCGTTCGCCGACGCGAAATTGCTGCCGTAATAAATCGGGTCACTTGCACTTTCAAAAGCGAATGCTCCGCCGTGAATGAAAACCATGACGGGCAAATTTTTTTTGTCGCCGCGTCTCCAAATGTTGAGCTTCAGGCAGTCTTCACCTTGCGGGATTTTAGATGCGCTTTCGTCAGGGTAATCTTGAACGGGTTTAAAGCCGAATTTTTTCG
>JAFVBP010000330.1 GCA_017479925.1 Selenomonadaceae bacterium
CTTGTGCTTGCCTTCGACTTCGACGGTCTTGCGAATCGTTTCGCGGTAGTCAACACGCGGTTCGCCCAAAACCATTTGCACGCCGAATTTGCGCTGGAGTTTGTCGCTCAAAATGTCCAAGTGAACTTCGCCGATACCGCGCAGAATCGTCTGCTTCGTTTCGGCTTTCTTTTCGAGCCAAATGGTCGGGTCTTCGTCCTGCTGACGGATAATCGCGCCGAAAACTTTGTCTTCTTCGCCTTTTTTGGCGGAGGTGACTGCCATTGCAAGCATCGGTTCGGGATATTTGATTCGTTCGTATTTAATCGGCGCGGCTTTGTCGCAGAGCGTGTCGCCCGTTTTCGCGTTGGCAAGTTTCGACGTGACGACAATGTCGCCCGCGTGCGCAACGTCGACGGGAATTTGTTTTTTGCCCTGCATGGTGAAAAGACCGCTCAAACGTTCCTGACCTTCGGACCTTTCGCCGAAAAGCTGATACGTCGCGTCGCCTTTCATGTCGCCCGAAATGACGCGCACGTAAGACATTCTGCCGACGAACGGGTCAACCATGGTCTTGAAAATTTGTCCGCTGAACGGCTCGGAAATTTTGCGTTCGACAAGTTCGTCGCTCTTCGGGTTGATGCCGTTGTAAGTTTTCGCACTCGGCGCGGGGAAAAATTCGACGATACTGTTGAGGAATTTTTTGACGCCGACATTTTTAAGCGCACTGCCGACGAAGACGGGAAAAACTTTCGCTTCGGCAAAACCAGTCGCCAACGCCTCGGAAATTTCGTTTTCGTCGAGATCTTCAACGTCGCCGTCAAGATATTTCATCATCAGCTCATCGTTGAATTCGGCGACAATGTCCAGCATGTCAAGGCGCGCAGTTTCAACTTCGTCAGCGACTTCCGCCGCGTCAATCTGCTCGTCATCGGCTTTGACTTTCGCGAAAACTTTAACCAAGTCAACGACGCCTTTAAAGCTGTCCTCTTTGCCGACGGGAATTTGGACGGGGACGACCGCATTGCCGAATTTGTCTTTGAGTTGCGCCAAAACTTTCTCGAAGTCGGCGTGTTCGCGATCCATTTTCGTGACGAAAAACGCACGCGGCAAGTTCAAACTTTCGGCAAGTGCCCAGGCTTTTTCGGTCTCGACTTCGACGCCCGCGCTTGCCGAAACGACGATAACTTCAGCATCCGCCGCCGCAAGTGCACCGTGCATTTCCGCGACGAAATCGGGGAAGCCCGGCACGTCAAGCGCGTTGATTTTGAAATTTTTCCACTCAACCGCCGCCAAAGCCGTGCTGATTGACATCTTGCGTTTGGTTTCTTCAGGCTCGAAATCAAGAACGCTCGTGCCCAAATCGACGTTGCCCAAGCGCGTCGTCGCTCCGCTGTTGAAAAGTGCCGCTTCAAGCAAAGTCGTCTTGCCTGAGCGGCCGTGACCGCAGAACGCGACGTTTCGGATTGATTCGCTGCTGTAATTCTTCATGGTTTAACCTCCGTAACTGTTTTCGCACAATGATTCTAGCAGTTTGGCGATTTTCCTGCCTGCGCGACGATTTTGCTTGACGCGGGCGACAAAATCAATACAATGCTTGCAGATTGGGGGCGAATATCTTGGACGAAACCAAACTTGACGACAATTTTCTCACCGACGCGCAACTTGAAGCCATTGCGGACGGAATTGTCAGCCATTCTTGCGTTGACGTTGATAAATATCTGCAATGCGTCAAAAATACGGGCGACGTTTACGCTTGCACGCTTAAAAATTTCGTAAAAGACGATTCGCGGTGTGACAATGCCGATTCGGAGGTCGAAAAATCATGACGGACGATAAAGTTGCGAACGAAGCCGAATTTTCGCTTGACGACATCGATTTTGACATGCTTGAGCAAATTGCAAGCGGCATTGACAATCCCGCAGAAAATTTGTCGAAGGTCGAATCACTTGAGCAGCCCGACAAAATTTTGACCGACAAAAAGCCCGAAGTCAAAGCCGATTGAACCGAAAAATCCCCGCGACATTGCGTCGAGGGGATTTTTCATTTCAGCACGTTTGCAAGTTGTGCGAAGTCCGCCAAACTCAAATTTTCGGCTCTGAGCGACGGATTGACGCCCGACGTTAAAATTTTTTCGCGTCCGAAACTTGCCAACGAGTTCAAAATCGTTTTTCGGCGTTGAACGAAGGCAGTCCGCACGATTTTAAAGTAAAAATCTTCGTCGACGGTAAACGGCGGTTTTTGCACGTCGCAAACAACGACTGAACTTGTCACTTCGGGCGGCGGCAAGAAACTTTCGGGCGGCACGTCGAAAATTTTGCGTGCATCTGCGCGAAATTGAACCGCAACCGACAACGCGCCGTAAATTTTCGAGTTCGGCACGGCGGTCATGCGTTCCGCAACTTCGCGTTGAACCATTGTGACGATTTTCGTCGCTTGAAGTTCGCGATTCAGCAGCTCCAACAGAATTTGCGTCGTGATATAGTACGGCAAATTCGCCACGACTTTAAACGGGCGCGGCATCAGCTCCGACAAATTTAATTGCAACACGTCGCCGACGATTAATCTGAAGTTTTCGTAGCCCGCGAGCGTCTCTTTGAGCACTGCGGGTAATTTTTTGTCGATTTCGACGGCGGTGACTCGTGCGCCCGCTTCGAGCAAACCTTGCGTTAATGAACCGATGCCCGCGCCGATTTCCAAAACGTCATCTTCGGGCGAAATTTCTGCCGTGTCGACGATTTTGCGAACAATTTGCGGGTCAATCAGGAAGTTTTGCCCGAAATTTTTCACCGCACGCAACTTAAATCGCCGCAAAATGTGTTTTGTGACCGACGGGTCGGCAATTATCGGGTGCAACATGCCAAAGCCTCCGTGAATTCGGCGCGAGTGACGCCGTAAGCGTTCAATCTGCGGACAAAAGTCTTCGTATTGCAGTATCCGACGCCCAAAATCGCCGAAATTTTGTCGCGCAGACGTGAACTGTCTTCGCAGCCCGAAATTTTAAGCGAAATCATTTCGGCAACGGTGAATTCTTCGCGAAAATCGGCCGTGAGCGTGTGAACTTTCGCCAAAGCGTTGCGAATCGCTTCGGGCGACGCGTTTTCGACGCCGATATCGTCGCCGAAAGTGCCTTCGTCGCGTGAAATGTGCGCGTGTTTGGCGTTCGGGAAGTTTTTCGACAGGTAATTTCGGATATTTTCGCCCGCGGAGTCCGGGTCGGTCAAAATAATTATTCCGCGACGATTGTACGCGCCCGAAACAGTCCGCAAAACGTTTTTGGTCAAATGAAAACCGCCTGTCGCGATACAATCTGCGTCGATTGCACGTTTGACGGCGGCAATGTCGGATTTTCCTTCGACAACGATAACTTCTTTGAGCAAAAAATTGCCTCCTTAAATCAAAATCTCTTCGACGAGGCGGAAAATGTCCTCGTGAATGTCTGTTGTACTGCGTGCAAAGTTTCTGTCGGCGCAATTTACGACTTTCCAGCCGTATTTACGCGCTAACTCCTTATACATGGCGTAAATTTTTTTCTGGAAGACGACATCTCGTTCGTGAATGTCTTCGCGCCCGCGTTCACGACGCAAAATCGCGGAAATTTCGGGCGGCATGTCCAGAAAAATCGTCAAATTGGGTCGCGGCAAACCGAAATATTTAAATTCCAGGTCGTCAAGCCACGCCAAAAACTTCGTGCGTTCGGATTTCTTGTCGAACTTTGCGGCTTGATATGCCATATTCGAGCTGACATAACGGTCGCTCAAAACAATTCCGCGTTCGGCTTGGTAAACGTCCTTCCAATCGAAAAAACCCGCGAATCTGTCAACCGCGTAAAAAGTCGCGGCAGCGTAAGGGTTGACATCTTCCGCCGAACCGCCGAAATCGCCGCGAAGATACATTTTAATCAGCGCGGACGATTCGGATTCGTAATTCGGGAAGCTGATTCGCGTAACTTTGTTCTCCAGGTCGCGCAGTCGCTCAAAAAGTTTTCGGGTCTGCGTAGCTTTGCCTGACCCGTCGCCGCCTTCGATGACAATTAACTTGCCCAAAACGTTACACCTCCTCGAAAAAATTCGTATGACGGCGGAAATATTTGACGGGCGGGCGAATTTTCCTGCCGCAAACAAAAAACGCCCGATTTTCGGTCGGACGTTGAATTTTTCACAGTGCTTTGA
>JAFVBP010000331.1 GCA_017479925.1 Selenomonadaceae bacterium
AACATTGTCGACAGGCTCGTCGCAACGGCACCCATCATCTGGTTCATTGCTTCGCCGACCGCGCTCATATGAATTTCGTTGAGTTCGCTGTCGGGATTGGTACCGTCGCCGCCCATCATCAAATCGGCGATAACTGCGGCGTCAGTGGCTTGAATCGCCAAAACGTTGTTGCCGTCAATGCCTACGGTGTAGCCGACTTCGACGACGAGATACGGCAACGGGTAATGTTGCTGAATTATATTCATCGTCGCGACGGAAACCGTCGGCGTGGTTATCGAAACTTTGTGACCGAGCAACGTCGAGAGCGTAGTGGCGGCGTTGCCCATTGAAATATTGCCGATTTCGCCCAGTGCGTCTTTTTCGATTTCGGACAAAAGGTCGTCGGTAGCGTCACCGCCCGTGTCCGCGTCGCTTGCCGAAGAATCGTCGTCGCCGCCCGCGCCCGCCAACAGCGCGTCTATTTCGGCTTGGGACAAGTCACTCATCATCATCGTCATCGGCCGCATCCTCTCCTTTTTTCACGACTTGCGTTATTTGAACAGCCATTTTTTTGCCGAAGGTGCCCGGTCTGCAAAAAAATTTCGGGTTCGTGCCGATCATGCAGGGAAAGTCGTCTTTAACTTTCGTTTCGAGCTGCAGAACGTCACCGAAACCGAGCGTAAGGAACTCGCGAATTGTTATTTGCACGCGCCCGACTTCCACGACGAACGGGACTTTCGTTTGATTGAGTTTTTTGCGAATCGCTTCGGTTTGGCTGCTGTCTTCGTCTTTGGCAACGGACGAGGCGACCCAAAAAGTCGTCGTCAACTTCGACATAATCGGTTCAAGCACGAGGTACGGAATGCAGATGTTCATCATGCCTTCGATTTCGCCGAGTTTCGTTTGCAACGTGACGATAACAACCATGTCGTTCGGCGGGACGATTTGCGTGAACTGCGGGTTTGATTCCGTCGCTTCCAAATACGGGTTGATGTTCGTGACGTTCGCCCAAGACTCTTTGAATTGCGCCATTGCCGTGTTGACGAAACGGCGCATAACGGCATCTTCGATTTCGGTCAAGACACGCGGTTTAATCGGAGTTGTGCCGTCGCCGCCGAAAACGCGGTCAATGTAGGCGAAAGCAATTTCCGTGCCGATTTCAAAGATGATGTTGCCTTTGAGCGGCGGGACACCCAAAACCGTGATGACGCTGGGGTTTGCCATCGATTGAACGAATTCTTGATAAGTCAGCTGTTCGACGGAAGCAACGTCAACGTTGACGAGCGTGCGAAGATGCGTGCTCATGTACGTGTTCAAAAGTCGCGCAAAACTTTCGTGGAGCATGTAAAGCGTGCGGATTTGGTCTTTGGAAAACTTGTCGGGGCGTTTGAAGTCGTAAACTTTGACTTTTTTGCCGTTGTCTTCCTGGCGCAAAGTATCGAGCGAACTGGCGTCGTCGTTGGCGGCGGCAAGCAGTGCGTCGATTTCAGCCTGTGTTAAAATGTCACCCGGCACGACGTTTCCACCTTTCTACTGCAACAGGAAACTTGTGATATAGACGTCGTAAACCGAGCCGGAGCCGAGTGCCATGTTCAGTTCGTCTTTGAGTTGCTTTTTGAATTCGTCCTGCTTGTCGGCGTCGAAGTCTTCAATCTTCGTGGCGCGCAGGAAGTGAGTTGCAACGTCGTTGACTTTGATTTCGGCGTCCGGTTGAAGTGCGTGCGTTTCTTCGTTGATGACGGCTTTTTTGCCGGGATTAAATTCGACGATAATGCTTGCTTTGAGATATTTGCTTGAGCGTGCACCGCCGACATTGACGAGAATGCCTTCTTTCGGGTCGCCGAGCTTGACAAAAACGCCGGGGTCGTGGTAGCGCGGTCCGACGTCTTCTTCATCTTCGTGACCGCCGCCGCCTTGAGAAACGTCGCCCATCATCTTCGTCACGACAAAAAGCGAAATGCCCGCCGCAAGTGCCAAACCGACAATCACCAGCACGACGATTAAAATGATTGTTTTCTTTTTCGACTGCTGAGGCGGAGCGGCAGCCTCGGCAGCGGCGGCGTCTTTTTGTTCTTCAGCCATAATGTTTCCACCTCACGTCATTGCTTCAGGGCGCGGCGATATTTCATCACGCGGCGCACGACTTCATCGGCGGGTTCTTCGACGATAAATTTCTTCTCGTTGACGAGCGTGATTACCGTGTCGGGCGTCGACTCGATTGTTTGAATCAGTTCGGCGTTGAGGATAAACTCCCCGCGCTTGTTCGATTCGGAATTGAATTTCGTCAGCTTAATCATGGGTTGACCTCCTGTTTTTGAAAGTTGCGTTTCGGATTGAAATGACTTCGCCGCAAGTGTTTAAATCCCTTTTATTGTCAACGCAAAAACTTTCGCAGTCAATTCTACACGTCGGATAAACTTTGTCAATACTTTGCCGGCTTGATAAAACGCCGTGCCCGTTGTAAAATCGGGTAAAAATTTCCCTGCGTGGTGAACGGTTTGAATCAAAATTTTTACCTCGAAAAACTGTCGGAGCTTCAGGATAATTTCTCCGTCAAAGTGATTTCGGGTGTGCGCGGTTCGGGAAAAACGACTTTGCTGAAAAATTTCGCGAACAAACTTTTGGCGCAGGGTGCGGCTGACGACGAAATTATCTTTATCGACTGCGCGGACAATCCCCGCGTGAAAAATTTCCAACGCCTGTACATGTTCGTAAACGACATGATTGCTCATCTGGACAGATTTTTTTTGCTCGCGGACGACATTGACCGCGTCACCGATTGGGAAAAAACCGTAAATGCGCTGTTCGTCGGCGCGCCCGCAGAAATTTACGTGACGGGTTCGACCGAAAACTTTGCCGAAAAACTTTCCGCGCTGTTGCCCAAAAACTGCGACGTGCTCAAACTGAGACCGTTGCCGTTCGCCGAATATCGAAAACTTTTCCCGCAGAATAAAACCGCGACCGTCATGAAAAATTTTTTAAACTTCGGTTCAATGCCTTTTGTTGCGGAGGCGAATAAAAAATCTTTGCCGCAAATGTTGCGCGGACTCGGCTACGAAATTGTCTTCGATCTCGTCGAACGCCATTCAATCAAAAGCCCGATCTTTTTTCGCAAACTAATTAAATATCTTGCGCAAAACGTCGGCGCGGCAACCGGCGTCAAACAACTTTGCGAACAGCTTGATTTGAACAGCTTCGTGTCAATGCGAAAACATTTGGATATCGTCACGGAGGCGGGGCTGTTCCGCCGCATTTTGAGTTTCGACAATCATGCGGAAAAATTTTACTGCATCGACAACGGCTTGTTGCGTGCGCTTAGTTTCGGCGACGTGCCTGAAAGAATTCTGGTCGAAAACGCGGTGTTCACTGAAATTTTGCGACGCGGTTTAGATTTGCGTTTTGAAACTTTCGGCGAATTGAGCGGCAATTTCGTCGTCGACGGCGATAAAAAAATTTTCTTCGGCGTCGTGACTTCAAATAACGACTTAACTAAAATCATCGACGTGTTGCCCGCCTTGGCGCAAACGTCGAAAAAGGTTTTAATTTCTTTGAGTCCGCTTAAAAAATTTTGTGACGCGGATAACATTCTCTTGCAGGAATTTCTTTCGGGTATGCAGAAAATTCGTTGAAAACCCTGTGGAAAAATTTTTTCTTGGTGTTATAATTGCGGGCGTGAATTTTGGATTTGTTAAAGTCGGAGGTGTCCTTTCATGGCTGAACGTGAAATCAAATATCGCGGCTTAAAAACTTTTCAAATATTCAGCGGCGAGATGAAGAGCGTTTGGATCTACGGTTTCTATCTGAAGCGCGGGACTTACGGCGACCCCGGACCGCAGGCGCATATTTTCGTTTACGAGAACGGCTACGAAGGCTATCGTGTGGATTCAAAAACCATCGGGCAATTCACCGGCCTTGTCGACAGCCGCGGCAAAGAGATTTACGAAGACGACATCATCTCTTCCGAAGACGGACGAATCGGCGTCGTGGAGTTCCATAACGGTTGTTTTGTCGTCAACTGCGGCAACGACCTGAAACAGTCGCTTTATGACATGCAAAATTGGCAGCTCACAATCCTGGGCAATCGGTTCGAAAATCCCGAATTAATCATCAACGACTCGGTTGTTCCAAAAAAAAACGACGTCGCAGAAGAGTTGTCGAAACCGGCATATGAAACCGAGTGGGTCAACGGGGACTGACGCGCCATGTTGAAAAAAATTTCGGCTGCGGTGCTCATTAGTTTACTTTTGACCAACAGCGCGGTTCAAGCTTACGATCTGCCGAAAATCAAGCCCGATAAGAAAGTTGCCAAAACCGAAAAGGTTAAGGCGGAAAAAGGCATTGTCCTCAAGGGTGACTGGAAAGATGCGGACCTGTTCGAGCAGAAGATGAAGGCGATTCTGGCAAGCGGCAAAGAGCTTGCGCCCGACGACCCCGCACGGGTGCCGGGTGACAAAAATTACGTGTTCGTGGCGTTTTACAAGGACGTTCCGTACTTTTTGGACAGGTATTCGCTCAAAGTCAAGGAGACTGCGAACGGTGCTAAAATTTGGGAGCAAAACATTTTCCCGATAAGCAAAACTCTTTCTCCACGCAACGCGACATCAACGCACCAAAAGTTTTGCCTCGCGAACGGCAAGTTTTACAACTCGACGAAAACCAAAGACGACTTGGCGGACGTCAAAGACGAGGCGGACAGAATTTTTCTGCAGGAATGTTTCAAAGTCGGTTACCGTTTCGCTTTCGGCGAACAGGTGCCGATAAACTGATTTTTGAAATCGTCGACTTCGGTCGGCGAATTTTTTTTGCCCGCATGACGGCAACGGTAATTTCGGCCGTCATGGATGACGGCCGCACCGCCTGGCGCATTTCGCGTGATGCGAAATACCGCAGGCGCGGCTTTCTTTGCTACTTTCTTTCGCCGGTGAAAGAAAGTAGTTCAACAACACAAACCTTACGAATTAACCGAAACGAAGCGACGAACCGAAACCGTCCCGTAACACCAACGAACAGCAACCGCCCGATTAATCAAACGTCAAATGCGAAATTTTTGTTGACTTTTAAGCCGCCGAAAATTATTATGCAAGACGTGTTCGTCACAGAAGTTTTTGTGAGGAGGTATTCACCATGAGCGAACGCAAATACAAATTCGAGACCATGCAACTTCACGTCGGGCAGGAGCAGGCCGATCCCGTCACGGACGCCCGCGCCGTCCCGATTTACCAAACGACATCTTACGTTTTCCGCAACTGTCAACACGCCTCCGACCGTTTCGCGCTCAAAGATGCAGGCAACATTTACGGACGCTTGACAAACCCGACGCAGGACGTTTTCGAGCGACGTATCGCGGCTCTTGAAGGCGGCACGGCGGCTTTGGCTGTGGCTTCGGGCGCGGCGGCTGTCACCTACGTCGCTCAAGCTTTGGCTCATCAAGGCGACCACATTGTTGCGGCGACGACGATTTACGGCGGCACGTTCAACCTGTTTGAACACACCTTGCCCGATTTCGGAGTTGAAACGACCTTCGTCGACCCGACAAAAGGCGTCGAAGTTTTCGAGTCCGCCGTTCGCGACAACACGAAATTTATTTTTATCGAATCCGTCGGCAACCCGAACGCCACGTTGATTGACATTGCCGCCGTCGCCGAAATTGCGCACCGTCACAAAATCCCGCTGGTTATCGACAACACCTTCGCGACGCCGTATCAAATTCGCCCGTTTGAACTTGGCGCGGACATTGTCGTTCACAGCGCGACGAAATTTATCGGCGGACACGGCACGACTTTGGGCGGCGTCATCGTCGAGAGCGGCAAATTCGATTGGGCGGCGTCGGGCAAATTCCCGCAACTCGTCGAACCGAATCCGAGCTATCACGGCGTGAGTTTTTACGCGGCGTTGGGCGGCGCGGCTTTCGTGACGTATATTCGGGCGATTTTGCTCCGTGACACGGGCGCGGCAATTTCACCGTTGAGCGCGTTTATCCTGTTGCAGGGCGTCGAAACTTTGTCCCTGCGCGTCGAACGTCACGTTGAAAACGCGTTGAAAGTCGTCGACTTCCTCGCCAAACACCCGAAGGTTGACAAAGTCAATCACCCCGCGCTGAAAAATCATCCCGACCACGCGCTGTACGAAAAATATTTCCCGAACGGCGGCATTTCGATTTTCACGTTCGAGATTAAAGGCGGTGCCGAAGCCGCGCAGAAATTTATCGACAACCTGAAAATTTTTTCGCTGTTGGCAAATGTCGCTGACGTGAAATCGCTGGTGATTCACCCCGCGTCAACCACACATTCGCAAATGACCGAAGCCGAGCTTGCCGCGTCGGGAATTACGCCCGCGACGATTCGCCTGTCAATCGGCACGGAACACATTGACGACATCATTGCCGACCTTGAAGACGGTTTCGCCGCAGTGTGACGGTTGTGTTACTTTCTTTTGGCAACAAAAGAAAGTAACCAAAGAAAACTGCGCTTGCTATGATACATCCTGTATCATGCGCAAGCGGATTGGCCGTCATCCATGACGGCCTGATTACCGCAACGATTGTTATCGTAAACAAAAAAATCCCCAATGTTCGATTGAGCATCGGGGATTTTTAATTGCGCATTACGAATTACGCATTACGCATTGCTTTTCAAGCGTTGTTGTCAAGCGTCGGTTCTTCGTCGAACAGGTACGAATAGCGATTCTTGAATTCTTCGGGCGACATGCGGAAAGCGTTGGCGACACCCGCGTCGTCGAGATCGCCTTTTTCAAGCCGCGTCATGAAGCCGCGAGCAATGCGGTAGTGCACGGAATTGATGTTGACCTTGCGCACGTAAGTCTTGCCCGTTTCGGGGTCGCGAATGTCCTCGAAGCGAAGCGGCACGGCTTTGTTGTCCTGAATGGTGATGAGTGCACCACTTTCGCCGCGCATGAGGAATTGCATTGCCTCGTAGCCGAGATTGCGCGCATAGTCGATGTCGTAAGCGATAGGCGCGGTGCAACGAAGTTCGTAGCCGATTTCCTTGTCGACGATTGAAATTTTGATGCCGATGCGTTTGAGTTCGGCAAGAACTTTCTGCTTGAGAATTTCGCCGAAGTCCAATTCCGCATAACGAATGTGACCGTGTTCGTCGAGTTGAACGTTGCCGAGTTCCTGAAAATCTTCGTCGGCGATTTTTTCGATGACGCCTTCGGCAACGACCGCGACGCCGTAATTTTTGCCGATGAGGTAACGCTTGACAATTGAACCCGTGATGATGTCAACGACCTGTTGCAGACGGATTTTTTCCTGCGGGAATTCTTCGGGAATAATCGTGACTGCGGCACCTGCACTGCGTCCCATGCCGAGCGCAAGGTGACCCGCCGTGCGTCCCATTGCAATCGTGAAGTACCAGCGATTGTTCGAGGTGTGCGCGTCTTCCATGAGGTTTTGAATTTCCGTCGTGCCGAAAGCGCGTGCGGTCTCAAAGCCGAAAGTCGGAATGCCTTCGGGCAACGGTAAATCGTTGTCAATCGTTTTCGGGACGTGCACGACGTTAATCGTCCTGCCGAGTTTGCGGGCGTATTCGCTGACTGCGGACGAGCTGAACGCGGTATCGTCGCCGCCGATTGTCACGAGGTAGCCGACGCCAAGTTCGGTCAACGTGTCGACGACCGTGCGCAAGTCGGATTCTTTTTTCGTCGGGTTGAAGCGGGACATGCGCAGGATACAGCCGCCCGTCAAGTGAATGCGGTTGACGACGGACGAATCAAGGCGAATGTAGCTTTTTTCGCCGCGACCGAGATGACTGAAGCCGTCGTACATGCCCAAAACGTCCCAGCCGTGACGCGAAGCCGTATTCGTGACCGCATTGATGACCGCGTTGATACCGGGCGCGGGACCGCCGCCGCAGACGATTGCCACAACTTTTCTGACACCAACCATTTAACATACTCCTTTCGCGATGTGCGTGATGAATTTGCTGTGGATTTTCGCGCCCGTCGAAAAATTTCCTGCCGCGACGAAAATTTTTTGCAGACACGAACGGTAAATCCGACCGTTACGGATGTCGGAACTGCAATGCATAATGCATAATGTGACGGCACCGACAATCGTCGTTATCCGGCCGACATGGATGTCGGCCGCCCGCAGTTGATACAGGATGTATCACCTGCGGGATGTTTTCTTTTGGGCAACGTGGACGTTGCATCCAACCGGTTTAACGTTGTCGCTTCGATTGGCGAATCGGCTAACAAATTGTTCCCCCGCTTTTAAAGCGGGTCTTTTGCGCCAAAAGAAAAGTAACACGAGCACTCCAAAAGAAAAGTAACACGCACACGCAGGATTTGCGAAACGTTTGGCGAAAAGTTGTTGCCGATAACGCATGTGATATTGCGCAGGCAGGTTAATATTTTTTCGGCATCATTTTTTAAGCATTGCGCATCACGCATTACGCATTGCATTTGAGGAGGGTCGAACTTTGGAAACACGGGAGAGTTTGTGGGAGGCATATCTCAAGCGCGGATTGAGCCGTCGCAGCTTCTTGAAAGGTTGCGTCGCCTTGACTTCGCTCATGGGTTTGAGCACGGATATGTTCTCGAAAGTCGTCGAGGCGGCGGAGACAAAACCGTTGCCCGTCGTCGTCTGGATTCACGGTCACGAGTGCACGGGCTGTGACGAATCATTTATCCGTTCGGGCGCGCCGCTCGCTTCGGACGTGGTTTTGTCGTCAATCGCACTCGAATACGACCATCTTTTGAGCGCGGCCTGCGGTGCCCCGTTCGAGGCGCATCTCGACGAAACGATTGCCAAGTACAACGGCAGTTACATCCTTTGCGTCGAAGGTGCCATTGCAACCAAAGACAGCGGCGTTTACTGCATGTCGGGCGGACACACGTTCACGCACCTGCTCGAAAAAGCTGCCAAAGGCGCGGCGGCGATTATCGCTTACGGTTCGTGCTCGGCTTACGGCGGAATTCAAGCGGCAAAACCAAATCCGACAGGTTCGGCGGGCATTGAACGTTTCGTTGGCGGAAAACCCGTCGTCAAAGTGCCCGGTTGTCCGCCGATTCCCGAAGTCATGACGGGCGTCGTCATGCACGTTGCGCTTTTCGGGACGTTGCCTCCGCTTGACGGCGACGGGCGTCCGAAACAATTCTAC
The DNA here is from genome assembly GCA_017479925.1 of Selenomonadaceae bacterium. Taxonomy (GTDB): domain Bacteria; phylum Bacillota; class Negativicutes; order Selenomonadales; family Selenomonadaceae; genus Quinella. Next base: position 9,102 of record JAFVBP010000331.1, read on the forward strand.
GGCAACAGAATTCACGATACCTGCTATCGTCGGCCGTTTTTTGACGCGGGCATGTTCGCCGAAACGTTCGACGACGCGGGTGCCAAAGCCGGTTGGTGCCTGTACAAGCTCGGTTGTCGCGGACCGGAAACGTACAATTCCTGCGGCAATTTGCGCTGGTGGCAGGGAATGAGTTACCCGATTCAGTCGGGCGCGCCGTGTATCGGTTGCTCGAACTCGAATTTCTGGGACGAAGATCCGTTCACGAACAGGTTGCCCAAATACGGCAAGCTCGGCGACGCGGACAAAATCGGCACGGCACTGGGCGTTTTGACTGCGGCGGGCGTCGTCGGGCACGCGGTGGCAAGCATTGTTCAGCGCAACAGCCGCGACAATCTTATCGACGAAGAGCATCATGAGTAGGGACTAGAACGAGGGACTAGAACGAGAATAACCTGTTCCCCGGCACTAATCCCTATTCCCTAAAAATCGACCGAAGGGAGATTTTTTTATGCAACACGTTGTTGTTGACCCGATAACACGAATCGAAGGGCACTTGCGCGTTGAAATTTCCGTTGACGAAACCAGCGGCACGGTAACCGACGCAATTTCAAGCGGCACGGCTTGGCGCGGATTGGAACTCGTCCTGCGTGACCGTGACCCCCGCGACGCTTGGGCTTACATTCAACGCATTTGCGGCGTCTGCACCACGGCTCACGCGTTGGCGTCCGTGCGTGCGGTTGAGGACGCGCTCGGCATTTCAATCCCGAACAACGCGAACTATATCCGCAACATCATGGCGGCGACTTTGACGGTGCAAGATCACATCGTGCACTTTTATCACCTGCACGCGCTCGATTGGGTAAGCCCCGTCGAAGCGTTGAATGCCGACCCCGCCAAAACTGCCGAATTGCAAACGTCACTTTTGAACGCGTATCGGCTCGATTTGAAAGTGCCCGACGAAGTCAACACGGAAGCTTATCCGCACGACTTCCCCGCCGCAACGCCGCAATATTTCGCCGCGATTAAAAACCGCGTTCAAGCTATCGTTGCAAGCGGACAACTCGGCATTTTCGCCGCGCAGTGGTGGGATCATCCCGATTACAAACTGTTGCCGCCCGAAGTTCATCTTTTGGCGGTGGCGCATTATCTGGAAATGCTCGACAAGCAACGCGAAATTGTCACGCCGCACGTCATTTTCGGCGGGAAAAATCCGCATCCGCACTACGCGGTTGGCGGAATGCCCTGCGCAATTTCAATGACCGACGGCAACGCGCCCGTCAACACGGCACGACTTGCGATTGTCGACCGTGCGATTAACATGGCTCGCGACCTCGTCAACAATTACTATCTGCCCGACCTCGTTGCTATCGGCGTCATTTACGCAAAGGCGGGACGCGTCGACGGCGGCGGTCTGTCGAAAACTCGCGTGCTTGCTTTCGGCGATTATCCGCTCACGGGCTACAAAGGCACGTCAAGCGGCGGCTACTTCGACAACCTGTTGATTCGCTCGAACGGCGTCGTCGAAGATTTCGGCATGGGCGTCGCGAAAGCTCGTTTCACCGAAGTCACCGCCGAAGATCTCAAAGTTCCCGAAAACTTCACCGAAGGCGTCGAACATGCCTGGTACGAATATCCCGACAACGTGCCCAAAGACTTGCACCCGTGGCAGGGCGTCACCAAAGACAAGTACACCGGTCCGAAGACGGGCACGCCGACAATGTGGGAAACGCTCAACGAAGCCGGCAAATACTCTTGGCTGAAAACGCCGAAGTGGAAAGGCAAACTCTGCGAAGTCGGACCGCTGGCGCATTACATCATCATCTACACCAAAGCCGCCAAAGGTTTGTTGCCCGAACCGACGTGGGCTGAACAGATGATGCTCAAGCAGATTGAAGCCGTTTCGGGCGTTTTGGGCGTGCCTGCGGAAGTTTGGATGCCGACAATGCTCGGACGTACAGCTTGCCGTTGTTTGGACGCGCAACTTGCCGCCGAAATCAACAAATTTTTCTTCGACAAACTTATCGCCAACATCAAATCGGGCGACACGGCGACCATGAACAACGAAAAATGGTTACCCGAAACTTGGGCGACCGAATGCATGGGCGTCGGTTTGTACGAAGCTCCCCGCGGCGGTTTGAGCCACTGGGTTTGCATCAAAGACGGCAAAATCTCGAATTATCAATGCATTGTCCCGACGACGTGGAATGCTTGTCCGCGTGACGACCAGGCGGGGCACGGCGCGTATGAACAGGCAATGATGACTACGCACGTCGCGATTCCCGACAAGCCGCTCGAAATCGCCAAAGTTATCCGCTCGTTCGACCCGTGCATGGCCTGCGCGACGCACATTTACAACGCCAAAGGGGAGAAAATCAATATCATTTCGACCGACCCGTACAGGAGGTGAGCCGCCGTGGCGATTAAATCAGTCAAGGAAGTCCATCGCAAAGAGTTTTACATCTTCAGCCCGTTTCTGCGAATTTTTCACTGGATTATGGCGTCGCAGATTGTGATTCTGTTCGCGACGGGGCTGTTAATCACCAAACCAATGAACGTCGCGATAACCGAGCCGGTTTTTTCAATCACGTCAATGGACTTGGTGCGCGACATCCACTTC
>JAFVBP010000332.1 GCA_017479925.1 Selenomonadaceae bacterium
ATTTTGACTTTAAGCCCGATGTTTTCGCGGAAAGAAATTTCCAACTTGCTGAACGCCGTTGTCTGATAAATCGAGTGAATTATTTCGGCAATGATGTTCGTCGGCACGTCGTCGCGAAATTCTCCGCGTTGTTGCCCGCGCTGAATTATTTCTTCAAACAGCTCACCGAAACCCGGCGATAAGCTTTGCGGAATTTGTTCGGGCTTGTCGGAAAATTCGCCTGCACCGGTGAAAAGCGGCAACACGAATCGGTTTTCGTCGATGACTTTGGCAACGCACGTGCAACAGATTTCCAAAAGTTCAGCCGACGATTGATTGACTTGCACCGCCGTCGAAATGTTTTCGGTGACTTCCTCGCGCAGGTTTTTCGCCAACGTCAAAAGCACTTCTTCCTTGGAGCTGAAGTAATTGTAAAACGTGCCGACGCCGAGTTGAGCTTCCTGCATAATGCCCGCGATTGACGTGTTCGCGAAACCGTGAAGTTCAAACTGCCGAGCTGCGGCGGACAAAATTTGTTGTCGTGCGCGAAATTTCTTCTGTTTACGCAAGCTGATCTTTTCCGACATTGCCGCATCCTCCCCGCGAAAAATTTCGGTCGTTATTATATAAAATGCGCGGGCATTGCACAAATCATTTCGCCGAAAAATTTTGCGCGTCTTGACACGCTTTATCGCGTGATATATATTTACCGAAATGAATTTTCACTGAAAGATTTCTGAGGTGCGCACCGTGAAAAAACTTCTTGCAGTGCTGATTGTGCTTGTGCTTGCGGCTGTCGGCTTCGTCGGCTGGCTGTTTTGGCGTGCGGCGGACGCGGTACCGATTTTGAACTATCACCGCGTGGACAACAAGGACGACAATCCCGCGACGCTCAAAGTTGCCGACTTCGAGGCGCAGATTAAATTTCTCGTCGATTCGGGTTACAGCTTCGTCACGCCCGACGAACTTGTCGACGCACGGCAGGGCGGCAAGTCGTTGCCGAAAAATCCCGTGATAATTTGTTTCGACGACGGGCACGACGACATTTACAAAAACGTTTTCCCGATTCTGCAAAAGTACAAAATTCGCGCAACGGTTTTCGTCGTCACCGACCACATCGGCATGACGGATTTTCTGACGTGGACGCAGGCACGCGAACTTCAGGCAAGCGGACTTGTCGACATCGAAAGTCACACCAAAAGCTACAAAGACTTGACGCGACTGCGCGGCGACAAACTTTGGGATCAGATTTACGGCGCGAAACAGGCGATTGAGTGGGCACTCAAAAAGCCGTCGAAGTTTATTTCGTTCCCCGAAGGCAAGTACACCGTCGACGCCGAATTGACCGCCAAAGAACTCAACTACCGCGCAGGTTTCATCGAAGATTACGGCTTGACTGCAAGCAAGAACGACGGTTTTGTCTTGACGCGAATTCCCGTGCAAGGCTCAAATTCGCAGACGTTGTTGCGATTCAAGTTGCGGCTTAAAGGTGCGCCGATTTTTTCGCCGCTCAACCGCATGAAGGAACGTTTGGCATCCGACGGCAACGAAAGTATCGCCGACTTGATTTTGATTCCGTGAACAGGTGACGACATGAACGAAAATTTTTCCGCGTTGACGACGGAGCAAGTCAATCCTGCGACGGCGCATATCGACGGTTGCACGACGCTTGAAATGGTGCGATTAATCAACGACGAAGACAAAAAAGTTGCCTCTGCCATCGAACGCGTGTTGCCCGAAATTGCGCGTGCCGTCGACGAAATTGCCGAAAGTTTTTCACGCGGCGGACGGTTGCCCGCGACTTGATTTTGATTCCGTGAACAGGTGACGACATGAACGAAAATTTTTCCGCGCTGACGACGGAGCAAGTCAATCCCGCGACGGCGCATATCGACGGTTGCACGACGCTTGAAATGGTTCGCCTTATCAACGACGAAGACAAAAAAGTTGCCTCTGCCGTCGAACGCGTGTTGCCCGAAATTGCGCGTGCCGTCGACGAAATTGTCGAAAGTTTTTCACGCGGCGGACGACTTTTTTATATCGGCGCGGGAACTTCGGGTCGGCTCGGCGTCCTTGACGCATCCGAATGCCCGCCGACGTTTGGCGTCAATCCCGACATGGTTCAAGGCTTGATTGCCGGCGGTTCAAGCGCGTTGATTAAAGCCGTCGAAGGTGCCGAGGACAACCGTCAACTTGCCGCTGAAAATCTGCGCGAACGAAATTTCACGTCGGCTGACGTTTTGGTCGGAATTACAGCGTCAGGTCGCACGCCTTACGTTTTGGGCGGCATTGAATTCGCGAAAACTTTGGGCGCGGTGACTGTCGGCGTGTCGTGTGTCGAAAATTCCGCGTTGGCTCAAGTTGTCGACATTGCGATAACGCCCGTGACGGGTGCCGAAGCGTTGACGGGTTCGACGCGCATGAAAGCCGGTACCGCTACGAAAATGGTTTTGAACATGTTGACGACCGCGGCAATGATTAAAATCGGCAAAGTTCGCGGCAATTTGATGGTCTGCGTGCAGGCGACGAACGACAAGTTGCGCGACAGGCTTAAACGAATCAACGAATTAATTTCCAATCCCTAACGGAGGTCTTGTAAATGCAGAACGGAATTTCGATTTACGCGGGACTCGACTACGACGCCGAAGAAAATCTCGCGCTCATTGACGAGGCAGCGGCTTTGGGTTTCAAACGACTGTTCACCTCCGCGCAGATACCCGAAGCCGCCGACGCCGAAACTTTTCTGGACGACTTCGCGGATATTTTGATGACCGCCAATTTCAACGGGCTGGAAATTATTCTCGACGTGAACGCCGACAATTTTTCGCAATACAATTCAATCGATGGGCTGACGTTGCGGCTCGACGACGGCTTTGACGCTCAACAAGTCGCCGAAATCAGCCGTGCGCGAAAAATTCAGCTCAACGCATCAACCGTAACCGAAGATTTTTTAACCGCGCTCGTCAACGGTAACGCGAATTTTGCCAATATCGCCGCGTTGCACAATTTTTATCCGCACCCGAACACGGGACTTGACACATATTTTTTCGCCGACCAAAACAGAATTCTGCACGACTACGGAATTCAAGTCGGCGCGTTCGTTCCAAGTAAAGACGGCAAACGTCGACTGCCTTTGCGTGAAGGTTTGCCGACGCTTGAAGACTGCAGAAATTTTTCGACGGACTTGTCGGCACGATTTTTGGCGGCTCTCGGCACGGACTTTATCATTATCGGCGACGGTCAACCGACAAAAGACGAACTTCAAGCGGTTGCCGCGGTTGTCGACGACGAAGTTGTATTTCATGCGCAACTTTTGAGCAACGATTTGACGACGGCGGAAATTTTAAGCAGTACTTTCACGCGCCGCCCCGACGTTGCAAAATCGGTGATTCGCGCCGTCGAAGGTCGTCAATTCCTGCGCGAAGTCGGCGGAACAATTCCCGCGGACAACTTGCCGATTGAACGCAGTTTCGGCGACGTTACCATTGACAACGAAAAATTCGGCAGATACGCGGGCGAAGTTCAAATCGTGCAGGACGTTTTGCCCGCCGACGAACGGGTCAACATTGCCGCACATATCTTGGACGAAGAAAATTTCTTGACAGGTTATCTCAAGCCGCGCCAGAAGTTCTCGTTTAAATTTATTTGACGGAGGAGGTCTTAAGCTTGCTCCCGAATCGGAGGTTGATCCGATGTGAATTTTAAAGCATTCATAACCGTCGCCGCAGTCGTCGTGTTAATCTGCGGCACGGCTCTGGCGTCACCGACTTTGTCGAAGAATTCACGCGGCGAAGACGTGTTGACGCTCCAGAAAAAACTTTATCTTATCGGCTACGACATAAGCGAATTCGACGGCGTCTACGGCACCGAAACCGAACGCGCCGTTGCCGCCTTTCAGCACGACAACAAAATCACCGTGACGGGCATTGTCACAAATGTCACGTGGCGTGCGCTCAAACGTGCCAAAGAGAAAAAAGGTCGCGTGTTACCCGAAATTAAAGTTAAGCCCGCCGTCGATCCGAAAAATTCAAACCTTGCGCCGTTCGGCAAGACTTTCATCACCAAAAAGCAGGGCGCGCAGATTGTTTCGACTGCCAAAGGTTTGATGGGCGTCGCTTACGTTTTCGGCGGCACGTCACCTGCAGGCTTCGATTGTTCAGGACTTTTACAATACGTTTTCAAAATGAACGGGCTTTCAATCCCGCGCCTGGCGGACGAACAATATAAACTCGGACGCTCGGCTCAAAAACACCAGCTCACGGCGGGCGATTTGGTTTTCTTCACGACCTACACAAGCGGCGTTTCTCACTGCGGAATTTATGTCGGCGACGGGAAATTTCTGCACGCTTCGTCCAGCCGCGGCGTTACCATAAACAGTTTGGACGACGAATATTGGCGGGCGCGTTTCGTCGGCGCAAAAAAACTCGTCAAAGATTAGAACTTTCATGCGGCTTGAACATAACAATTAGGAATTAGGAGTTATGAATTAGGAATTGTTTGCGAAATCATTCCTAATTACACATTCCTAATTCCTAATTGATTTTTTGGAGGTTACGTTATGGCAAAAATTTCCGTTGTCGGTATCGGTGCCGGCTCACTCGACGAAATGACGCCGCGAGCGCGTCGGGCGATTGAATCCGCCGAAGTCGTCGCGGGCTACAACACTTATATCAAGCTGATTGAGCCGCTCACCGTCGGCAAAAAAATCATCGGGCGCGCAATGATGCAGGAAGTCGAACGCTGTCAACTTGCCGTCGAAGAAACTTTGAACGGACGCAACGTCGTGGTCGTTTCTTCAGGTGATGCGGGCATTTACGGCATGGCGGGTCTTGTCGTCGAAATGATTCTTGACTTGCCCGACGACACGCGTCCGCAATTTGAAATCGTCGCGGGCATCTCGGCGGTCAACGCGGCGGCGGCGATTTTGGGCGCACCGTTAATGCACGATTTTGCCGTCGTCAGTTTGAGCGATTTAATGACGCCGTGGGATTTAATACGCAAGCGAATTCGTTGTGCGGGCGAAGGCGACTTCGTCATTGCGCTGTACAATCCCAAAAGCAAGCGGCGCGTCACCCAACTCGACGAAGTGCAACGGATTCTGCTGGACTTGCGCAAACCGACAACGCCCGTCGGTATCGTCACGAACGCCGGTCGCGACGGTCAAACGAAAATTATTTCGACGCTCGAAAATTTCACACGCGAGGAAGTCAACATGTTTTCGCTCGTGCTGATTGGCAACTCACAAACTTTCGTGAAGTCGGGCTTCATGATAACTCCCAGAGGCTACAAACTCGACGGAGGTAAGTCGTCATGCGATTGATTGTCGGAATTACGGGCGCGAGCGGCGTCGTGCTTGCCGTCGAATTGCTTAAGCGTCTCAAGCAGATTGATTCGGTTGAAACTCACCTGGTCATCACCAAAGGCGCGGAGCTGACGATTCGCGACGAAACGGACTTCGACATCTTCGACATTCGCCGCCTTGCCGATTGCGTTTACGACGTGAATCAACCGGACGCCTCGATTGCAAGCGGCAGTTTCCTCGTCGACGGCATGATTGTCGTTCCGTGCACAATGAAAACTTTGGCGGGCATTGCGTCGGGCTACTGCGAAAATCTTTTGCTTCGGGCGGCGGACGTTTGCATCAAGGAGCGGCGAAAACTTTTGCTTGTCCCGCGTGAAATGCCGTTCAGCCCGATTCACCTGCGCAACATGAAAGAACTTGCCGACTGCGGCGCGATAATCATGCCGCCCGTCATGACGTTTTACAACACGCCCGCGACGATTGACGCGCAAATTAACCACATCGTCAACAAAATGCTGCGGCTGTTCAACCTGCCCGACACAATGGTCGAGTGGCAACCGAAAAGCAATGCGTAATGCGTAATTCGTAATGCGTAATGATTTGGCGTTACCTTGTCCCGTCGATATGACGGGCTTTTTTTTGGAGGTAAACATCTTGCTCACGAAAGAACTGCTTGAACAACTTGACCAACAAATTAAATTGCTTCGAATCATGGCGGAAGTTGAGTCTGAAGTTATCATCTGTGAATGTCGCATGGAGCTTAGCGGTCTCGACGAACGGCTTGCGAAGGCTGACGAAGAAACTTTCGCGGAATATCTTTTGCGCTACATGGACGAACGCGGAGCCGACCCCGTCGAAGTGTACAAGCGGGCGCATCTCAATCGACGGTTCCTGTCGAAGTTGCGCACGAATCGCAAGTACAAGCCGCACAAACACACGTTGATTGCCATTGCCTTCGGGTTGGAGTTGTCCGCTGACGAGGCTGAAGATTTGCTCGACCGCGCAGGTTATTCGTTTTCGCCTTACGACGTTGAAGACGTTATCGCGAAATTTTTCTTTGAGCAGGGCATTCACAACTTGTTTGAAGTCAACGAGGCACTTGACCGCTACGATTGCAAGATTTTGGGCGGCTGAAAATTTCGGCGAAATGTCCCTTTCAAAGCGACCAATTCACTTTCGGTGTCGGCTAGAATTATGCTAAAAAATTTTTCCACACACGAAAGGGGTTTTGTCACATGAAAAAATTCGTCGCCGCCGCCGTGTGCGCGGGACTGCTGTTTAATTCGGGAATTTACGTCGCGCCTGCCTTCGCCGAAACGAAAACCGTCGCCGAAGATGTCACGGTCACCACAATTCCCGAAGGCAACGCGTACATTCCCAAAGGCGTCGTGCTCAAAGTTGAACTTACCCGCGAACTCTCGTCGAAGAAAGCCAAAAAAGGCGACGCTGTTCCGCTTAAACTCGTCGAAAATCTCATCGTCAACGGCGTTGTCGTCGTGCCTGCGGGCGCGGAAGTCAAAGGCATCGTTACCAAAGCGCGCAAAGCCGGCGGTCTCGGTCGCGGCGGCAAACTCGAATTTATGATTGTTTCGGTCAAGGCGATTAACGGCGTCGAAATTCCGTTGCAGTACACCAAATCCGAACACGGCGCGGGCGACGCGGGTGCTGTTGCCGTCGTCGCATTTGTCAGCATTGTCGGCGGCATTTTCATGAAGGGCAAAAACGTCGTCTTCAACGAGGGGCTGCAATTCGACGCTGAAGTCACGGCGGACACCGACTTGAAAGTTCCGCTCGACGGTCTCGAAGAGGCAATGGACGCGAGTAAACCGCACGGCGTTTCAATCACGATTGATTAATTTCAGGAGGCGATTTTCATGGGTTGGACAAGTTCAACGGCAGTCGTAAGCGCGGGCACCAACGGCGTTATCAGCACGACAAGCAACAACGCGCTGATTCAAGACGACCACAGTTTCAGCTGGACGGGCAACTATCTGGAAGTTTACGGCGCGAACGACACGGTCAGCAGTGGTTACGGCAGAGATACAATCGCGGCAGTGATGTACCCCGCGCTCGGCATGAACGGCAATAACGCTTATCTGTCCGACACAGGCATTGCGGGCGATGTTTTCATTGCGTGCGCAATGCAAGGCGAACAAAATGTAACTCTTGCAAGCGGTTACGGCTCCGACAGCTACTGCCTCGGTTGCAACGCCGACGCGACTCTTCACGTGGACATTGTGGACGATTGGCTCTTCCCGTACACGCCCGCGATTTTCTA
>JAFVBP010000333.1 GCA_017479925.1 Selenomonadaceae bacterium
AACGTGCCGGTCTTGTCCATGACGACGGTCGTGACCTTCGAGAGCGTCTCCAAAAAATTCGAGCCTTTGATTAAAATGCCGTCGCGACTTGCCCCGCCGATACCCGCGAAAAAACTTAGCGGGATACTTATCACCAGCGCGCACGGGCAGCTTATCACCAGAAAAATCAGCGCACGGTAAATCCACGTGCCCCAATCGCCCGAAATCAGCGGCGGAATCACTGCCAAGGCAACCGCACAAATGACGACGGCGGGCGTGTAAATTCGCGCAAATTTCGTGATAAAGTTTTCGGACTTCGACTTACGCGAACTTGCGTCTTCGACAAGCTCAAGAATTTTTGACGCGGTGGACTCGCCGAATTCCTTCGTCGTGCGAACTTTGATGACGCCGTTTAAGTTGATGCAACCGCTGATGACTTCGTCGCCCGTCGAAACTTCACGCGGCAAACTTTCACCCGTCAACGCGACCGTGTTCAACGTTGAATTGCCGTCGACGATAACGCCGTCAATCGGAATTTTTTCGCCCGGCTGAACGACAATCACCGTGCCGACTTCGACCTCGTCGGGGTCAACCTGCTCCAAACCGTCGGCAGTCTCGACGTTGGCAAAATCGGGGCGGATGTCCATAAGCTCCGAAATGTTCTTGCGACTGCGGTCGATGGCGTAACTTTGAAACCATTCGCCGATTTGGTAAAATAGCATGACCGCGACCGCCTCGTTGCAATCGCCGTCGTCGTAAATCGCCAACGCGAACGCTCCGACCGTCGCAATCGTCATGAGTAAACTTTCGTCCAGTGCGCGCAGATTTTTCAGCCCGTGAGCGGCTTTGAGCAGGATGTCGTAGCCGACGATTAAATACGGCACCAGGTACAGCGCGAACTTCGCGACGCCCGAAATTTCAATGCAGTTGAGCACGACGAGCAAAATTGTCGCCGTGACGATTCGGATTAAGTTGCGCCGTTGTTTCGCGTTCACAGGAAAATTTCGCAGTCCTTTTCGACGCGTTTGCAGTTTTCGCGCACGCGTTGCATGACTTCGCCCGCGTCAACACCGTCGTCGAATTCGACTTTCATCTTGAGCGTCATGAAATTGACCACGGCATCTTTGACGCCCGAAGTTTTTTTCGCTTCGGTCTCCATGAGATTGGCGCAGTTTGCACAGTCCACGTCGATTTTGTACGTCTTCTTCAAGTAAATCACTCCTCGAAATGTTTAATCACGGCGACAAGTTTACGTTGCCTGCCGAAAAGAATTATCAATGACGCACGAAATTTTATAGCGGAGGTCGTCAAATGTCAAACGCACAACTCAAACTCGTTCGCAAATTGTCGCAGAAAAAATTCCGTCACGAACTGAAACTTTTCGTCGCGGAAGGTTTGCGGCTCTGCGAAGAAATTCCGCCCGCGCTGATTGAATTCGGTTTCTTCACGCGGGAATTTTTGTCGGACACGCGTGCGGCGACGTTGGTTGAACGTCTGAAAAATTTCGCGCCGCTCGAAGAAATTTCGCCGTCGTCGCTTGAAAAAATTTCCGACACACAAACGCCGCAGGGAATTCTTTTGGTCGCCCGACAAAAAATTTCGACGCTCGACGAAGTCAACGCGAAACGAATTGTCGCAGTGCTTGACGGTGTGCAAGACCCCGGCAACGTCGGAACGATTTTGCGCACGGCGGCGGCCTTCGACTGCGGCTTGATTTTGCTTGACGGCTCGGCAGAACTTTTCAACCCGAAAGTTATCCGCTCGACGATGGGCGCGATTTTCCGACTGCCCGTCGCGACTTCAACGCACGAAGAATTTTTGTCGGCAATGCGTTCGCGTGAAATTTTGGCGGCGGCGGTTGATTCGTCGGCTGAAATTTATTTCCGCCACGACTTAACAAAATCCGTCGCGATTGTTTTCGGCTCGGAAGCGTCGGGCGTCTCAAAAACAATTCTCGACGTTGCACGAAAAATTTTTATCCCGATGTGCGGGCACGTCGAAAGTTTGAACGTTGCAGTTTCCGCCGCGATAATTCTGTCCGAAGTTACCCGTCAGCACGTCGACAAAAAATTTCCCGCGTGTTAAAATTAAGTTGTCAAAAATTTTCGGATTCACGCTACTTTCACGAAGGGGGAATTTTTATGCGTGAACTTGTCTGCAGGCCCGGAAGTTAGTTTGTCGGCGCGCTGATGGTGTTCGGAGTTTTCAGCGGTGCCGAAGCCAAACCGTTGCCCGAAATTGTTTGGTCGCGTGACGTGTACACGATAAGCATTGCCGGCGACGACCAAACGGCTCAACGACGGCGC
>JAFVBP010000334.1 GCA_017479925.1 Selenomonadaceae bacterium
AGCGATTGGAAACGGCGATAAAGTCCGCGCAACTGGGAATCGACGTGGCGAAGTTTGACTTTTCGCAGGCGCAGGACGACTTGATTTATCAGGTTGTGACGGCTTACGTCAACGCGCTGGAAAATTTGGCAACGTCGCAGGTCGACATGGAGACCGAAAAAAATTTGTCCGAACATGAACGCATGATAGCCGCACAGTTTGACGCGGGCGCGAAGGCTAAAATCGATCTTTTACGCGCACAGGTCGCCACAAGCAACGCTTTGCAGGACGCCGCACGTTCGCACGCCGCTTACGAAGTCGCCTTGACGAATTTGGCGGCACTCATGTCCGCCGACTCAATCGCGACGTTGACCGTCGAGGAATTTGAAACGTCTTTGCAACTCGGCGAAATCGAACAGTACTTGACCGAAGCCGAAGAAAATCGCAACAACTTGAAGTCCGACGCCTTGCGAATCGAACAGGGTGAACTTTCCGTTAAAAGTGCAAAATCCGGCTGGTATCCGAATCTCAACGCCAATGTCGGCACGAATCTCAACGCGGCGGCTCACGAGTGGCACTGGACGCCCGACGCCACAATCGGTTTAAGCGCGACGTGGAATATTTTCGACGGCGGCGTCACCCGTGCACAAGTAGATTCGGCGAAAGTCGAAGTCGAACGCCTCAAACTTGCCTTTAATGCCGATTTGGACAGCGTTCACGAGGCTGTTGTCACCGCGCACAAAAACTTGAAAATTGCCCTTTTGCGTCTGTCGACAACTCAACGCGCCGTCGAACTTGCCGAAGAGGAACGCTACATTGCCACCGAACGCTACAACGTCGGCGAAGGAATTTTGCTTGACGTTTTGGACGCCGAACTTGCCCTGGCAACCGCGAAGAAAAACAACGTCAGTGCGCGCTATGATGTCATGCGGTACAGTTTCGATCTTGCACACGCGACGGGCGACACGTTGAAAGCTCTGCGAAATTAACTTGGAGGTTGACATGCAAACGGCACTTTACGGCGCGATTATCGGCGACATGGTCGGTTCGCCTTACGAAGGCAAATTGCGCGTTATCAAGACGAAAAATTTTCCGCTTTTCGGCGAAGATTGCCACTTGACCGACGACACGATTTTGACCGTTGCCGTCGCCGAAGCTCTGCTTGCCGCAGGTGCGAACGCGGACGAAGTCACGATGAAAACCGCCGTGATTCGCTCGATGCAGTCTTGGGGCAAAAAATATTTGACCGCCGCGTTCAGCAGCTCGTTCAGGCAGTGGCTCATGCAGGACGATCCAAAGCCGTTCAAAAAAACAACCAACGGTTCGGCAATGCGCGTTTCTTCGGTCGGTTGGTTTTTTGACACGCTTGACCGCACGCTCGAAGTCGCCCGACAATCCGCGCAGGTTTCGCACAACACGCCCGAAGCGATTCGCGGCGCACAATCCGTGGCAAGTGCGATTTTTCTTGCGCGAAATGCCGCCTCGAAGGACGAAATTAAATCCTACGTGACGAACGAATTCGGCTACGATTTGTCGCGCACGCTCGACGAAATTCGCCCGACGTACAGCCCGCGTGTCCGTTGCGATTTGTCCGTGCCCGAAGCGATAATTTCGTTTCTTGAGTCGACGGATTTTGAGGACGCGCTCCGAAATGCCGTTTCGCTCGGCGGTGATTCCGACACTTTGGCGGCGATTGCGGGCAGCATTGCCGAAGCTTTTTACGGCGTGCCCGACGAATTTATTGCCGAATGTCAAACGCGCTTGACCAAAGAGATGCTTGAAGTTTTGCGGCGATTTAACCGTGCGCTGAATTTTGGTTGACGCCGTGCAAGGAGTTTTTTTATGAAGTGGAAGATTTTAATCGCGACGGTGCTGATTGCGGGCGCGGCTTTCGGCTACAACTACTACAACGAGACTGTCGTCAAGCCTGCGGAAGTCAAAACTTACGAGACCGCCAAAGTCATGCGCATTGACTTGACGCGAACGGTTTCCGCGACGGGCACCGTTCAGCCGCGTGACAGCGTCGAAGTCAGCGGCAAAGTCACCGCCCGAATCAAAGAAATTCTCGTCGAGGAAAACGACCACGTCACCGAAGGGCAAGTTGTCGCGATTCTTGACGGCAAAGACTTCGAGGCGAAATTAGACCAGGCGAATTTCACGTTGACCAACGCCCGACAAAAACTTGAGCGAACCGAACGGCTTTACAATATCGGCGCGAAGTCACTGCAGGAACTTCAAGACGCTCAATACGAATTTGACCGTGCAAAATCCGCCGTCGAACTTGCCGAAGACGACGTTAATCAAACCGTCATCACCGCGCCAATGGACGGCGTTGTCGTCGGTGAACCGAAAACGCCCGGCACAATGACCGTTCAAGGCAACGCGAATCCGACA
>JAFVBP010000335.1 GCA_017479925.1 Selenomonadaceae bacterium
AAGGACTTTCTTCCAAAGCGGCGTAACCTGTTCGCCCTGCGTGATTGAGCTGGTCGAGACGAAGGCGGCCTTAATGTTCGTGCCCGTCATGAACTTTGCGGCAAGGTGATACCACGCGCCGACGTAATCGATGCTGTTGGACAGTTTGAGCTTGCCGAAAATGGCGACGGCCTCGGTCTTCTGCGCGGAAGTCATCATGCTTGCCCCGACGAACGGCGGGTTGCCGATTATGAAGTTGACATCAGGCGGACAAGCGTCGTGCCAATCGAGTTTGAGCGCGTTGTCCTCGTGAATGTTCGCGTAAGTCTTGAGCGGCAGCGCATCAAGTTTCTTGTGGACAATTTCGGCGGTTTCGGCAAGCATTTGCAGTTCGGCAATCCACAGCGCGGTTTGTGCGACGGCGACGGCGAAGTCGTTAATTTCGATGCCGTAGAAATTGGCGATTGACACCTTGACGGGGTCGACGATGTCACCGAGCTGAATCTGCGCGCCGAAAATTTGTTTGAGCACTTCGTTTTCAAGTCGACGCAGCGACAGGAAACTTTCCGTCAAGAAATTGCCGCTTCCGCAGGCGGGATCGAAGATTTTAATCGCCGCAAGTTTGTCGCGGAATTCGAGCAACTTTTTACGCGTCTTGATTCGGCTGAATTCTTCGCGCAGGTCGTCAAGAAACAGCGGGTCGATGACTTTGTGGATGTTTTCAATCGACGTGTAATGCATGCCGCCCGCCCGTCGCGTTTCGGGATTGAGCGTCGATTCAAAGACCGAGCCGAAAATCGTCGGTGAAATGCCCGCCCAGTTGAAACCGCTTGACGCCTCGTCGAGCAACAAGTCGCGAATTTCGGGCGTGAAGTTCGGGATTTCAATCTTGCCCGCGAACAGCCCGCCGTTGACGAACGGGAATTTTTTCAAGTCGTCGTCGAGATACGGGTCGCGTTTGTCGACGGGCGTGTTGAGCGTGTCGAACAGGTCGAGCAAGTCGCGGCGGATATTTCGTGAACCCGTCAACCAGTCGCGGAAAATTTTTCGCTTGCCGAACAGACCGGTGCTTTCGGCGTACAGGCAGAAAACCAGTCGCACGCAAAGTTTGTTCAGGCTTGACAGACTTTCGGCGGAATTCGGGTCGACGTATTGAGTGAGCAGCGCGTCATAAATTTTCGCGACGATTTCGCCCGCCTGCAACGACAATTCCAGTTCGAGGCGGATTTTGTTGCGCGTCGGGTCGATCAAAAAATCGAGCGCATGAAACTTTTCGGGCAGTTCGTCGAGCTTGATAACCGTCGGCGGCTCAAGCGTTTCCATGTCGTAAATGCGGAATTCGGCGAAATTGCACGTGACGATTTTTTTCGGGTGCATGGACAGCGGCAGCCCCGTGACGTAACGGCGCGCCTGTTCGTACGGCGTCAACTTCGTGCCGTCTGATTGCGAAATTTCTTTGGACAGGTCGACGCCGAAAGATTTTTGTTCGACGATGACTTTCGAGTCGGGCAAGTAGCCGTCGATGAAACTTTTGTGCGCGAGCTGAACGGGCACTTCAAACTGAATGAAATTTTCGGGCTTGTCGACGCCGAGCACGTCGCGAATCAGCGTCAACCAGAATTTCTGCATGTTTGAACGTTCGTTGCCGGAATTCGCACGTGTTTTGTTGACGGATATTTCTGCGGAATCAGTCACACCAGTTGTTCCGCCGCTTTTAAAGCGGCCACCGACGACGTTTGACCACTGCTTGACGAAATCTTTCACGCTCATGACAAAACCTCCTTGCAAAAAGTTTTCGCGTCGATTATAATCCAAGTCGACAAAAAGAAAAATGCCCCGACCGAAGTCGAGGCGAGATGCTTGTCAGGCGGTTTAGCCCCTCGTATATAACGTTGAAGCAGATAAAATCGAATTTCAGCCGCTATGCCCTAGGAAGCTTAGGCGGCTGTTTTGCTAAGCAGGAGCAAAATTGCCCCGGTAAGCAATGTCACGCGGATAATAAACTTGATCACGCGCATAATCTCACCCCCTCTCCGGGGGCTTTCGGAGATTGAAACCGCCTTTCGCCGCGTTTGGCGACAAGCAACCAAATTATAAATCATGTGTCGCCGAAATTCAAGGCGGCGTTATTTTTTTCGGCTTGCAAAAAAGCCGTGCGTCGATTATAATCCAAGTCGACAAAAAGAAAAATGCCCCGACCGAAGTCGAGGCGAGATGCTTGTCAGGCGGTTTAGCCCCTCGTATATAAAGACATCAGGTTAAAAGTTGTGAACAGCCGCTATGCCCTAGGAAGCTTAGGCGGCTGTTCTGCTGAGCACTAAGAGGATTGCGCCGGCGATAACAATCACGCGGACAATAATCGTTATAATGCGCATGGTCGTCACCCCTTTCTCGGGGGACTTCGAGATTCAAACCGCCCTTGCCGCAATGGCTTCAAGCAGAGCCGATTATAAATCATGTGTCGCCCGAATTCAAGGCGACGTTATTTTTTTGCGAAAACGTTGCGGGGCACACTAATTGTTCTGTCGCTTTTAAAGCGACCGTCGCCCGAATTCAAGGTGGCGTTATTTTTTGGAGGTGACCGACATGGAGTTTTTAATCGCTTTGGGCATTGTATTCGTCGGAATTTGCGCGTGGATTCATTATCACGGCGACGAAGTTCCGCCCGACGACGAAGATTATTTCAGCCACAGCAACCGCTACAACTACGAAGACGACGATTCTGACGGCGGTTTTCGACACCACAATCACAGGCACGACGACGATAACGACGATTCCGACAGCGACGACGATTCCGACAGTGATTCGGGCGGTGACAGTGGTGACGGCGATTAACCTGCGCGTGAAAATTTTTCTTGCCGTGGCGACGTTTGCGGCAAATTTTTTTTGTGCAAATGAAAAATACCTGCTATAATCGGCGCGGATTTCCAAACTGAATTAAACGGAGTGATTGTGATGAATGTTAAGTTGTTTGTGACGGACATCGACGGGACGTTGATGCCCGAAGGCGGCAAAATTTCTGCCGAAAACGTCAAGGCGGTTCGTGCGCTCGAAAGTGCGGGCGTCAAAGTCGTCTTGGCGACGGGCAGAATGTACAAAGCCGCGCTTCCGATAGCCGAACAGCTCGGCGTGCACGTCCCGATTATCGCTTACAACGGCGCGTTGATAAAGTCGTCGGCGGGTGAAGTCATGCACACGCAATTCATGAACGAGACAGTCGTCAAGAAAGTTTTGACGTTCTTTGAGCAACGCAACTGGCACGTGCAAAGTTACAGCGACGACGAACTTTATTTCCCGAAACGCGACCGCTACGTCCAATATTACGAGGACATGCAGAAAGTCACGGGCAACGAAGTCGGTTGGCACGGTATGCAAGAGCACACCGCCAACGTCACCAAACTGTTGAGCATTTCGGGCAAGAGCGAAGAACTGTCCAACCGTATGCGCGAGATTAAAAAATTCTTCGGCGCGCAAGTTGAAGTTACCCGCTCGAATGACCTGTTCGCGGAATTTTTGGCGGGCGGTTGCACGAAAGCCGGCGCAGTCAAAGTCATTGCCGATCAGCTTGGAATTGACCGCACGGAAATTATGGCTATCGGCGACTCCGAAAACGACTTGCCGATGCTCCGTTCGGTCGGCAGAAGTATCGCAATGGGCAACGCGATTCCCGCCGTCAAACGTTCGTGTTTCTACCGCACGGACACCTGTGAAAACGACGGTTTCGCCAAGGCTGTTTACGAGTATGTTTTGCGCGAATAAGTTCAAACGCTTGCCGTTAATCGCGGCGCAGCTGATATTTTTTTTCGCGTCGACGGTTCAAGCTCAAGTCAACGTCGACGAATTGAAAGAAATTTATTCGCTCGAACGACATTCCGAAGGCGGTTTCTTCGCTGAAATTTACACTTCGCCTTTCGTGTGCGACGGTCGGGCGACTGCGGGCAACATTTACTTCCTGCTTGAAGGCGACGACGTTTCGCACTTCCACCAAATCGACTGCGACGAAATTTGGTACTATCACGCGGGTTGCGGCATGAAAATTATTTCACTGCGCGACGGCAACGTCGAAGAAATTTTGCTCGGCATCGACCCGAAACTCAATCAGCGACCGATGGTTGTCGTGCCCGCGGAAACAATTTTCGCCGCCGAAAATATCGATAAAAGTTCGTGGACGTTCATTTCTTGTGTAACGACGCCGCGATTCAAATACGAAGGTTTTCGACTTGTGCCGCGCCGTGAACTGAAAAAATCATATCCCGCGTTGCCCGCTGAAATTTTACGGTTGGCGTACGAAGAAATTCCCGCGCCTTGAGGAGCAGTTTTTATGGAACAGACCAAAGAATTCGCCGACAAATCGCGCATAATCATCGTCACGGGCATGAGCGGTTCGGGCAAAACTCAAGCTTGCCGATACCTCGAAGACCTGGGCTATTTTTGTGTGGACAATTTGCCGCCCGTCTTCATACCGAAATTCGTTGAGCTGTGCACGCACGCGACGGGTCATTTCAACAAAATGGTTTTCGTCGTCGACACGCGCAGCCGCGAATTTTTTGACGATCTGGTTCAAGTCCTCGACGACATGGACAAAGACAATAAAGATTACGAAATGCTGTTCATGGACGCTGCCGACGACGTGATTATTCGCCGCTACAAAGAGACGCGCCGCCGTCACCCGATGGCACCGTCAACGCGCATTTCCGACGGCGTTTTCAAGGAACGCACGCGGCTTGAAAGTGTCCGTGCGAAGGCGACTTACATTATCGACACGTCGAACTTGTCGAAGGTTGAGTTGCGCGAAAAAATTCAGCGACTCTTCGGCAATTCCGACGGCGAAATCATGAACATTGCCGTGCTGTCGTTCGGCTTCAAGTACGGAATGCCGCTCGATGCCGACATGGTGCTTGACGTGCGCTTTTTGCCGAATCCGTTTTACGTTTCGGAACTGCGTCACAAAAGCGGAAGTGTGCCCGAAGTTGCCGCGTACATTGAAGAAAAGCCCGTCACGCAGGAATATCTCAAGCGGCTCGACGCGTTCATTGATTTTCTCGTTCCGCAATATGTTCGCGAAGGCAAAAGTCAACTCGTTATCGCAATCGGTTGCACGGGCGGAATGCACCGCTCGGTTTTTGTCGCCAAACACGTTTACGACCTGTTGGCGAAAAAAAGTTACGCCGTCAATCTGGAGCACCGCGACTTGATGAAAAACGACGTGTGGGAGGTGTAGGGAGTAGAACCAGGGAGCAGAACCAGGTTTACAACTTAATCTCTCGTTCTATTCCCTCGTTCTATTCCCTCGGAGGACTCATGTTCCATTTACTTAAGTGGCTGTACCCCGGCATGAAGATGAAACGCTGGTTGTTGCTGTTCGCAATCGGCGTGATGATGTTCAGCTTCGGCGGCGCGTTGGCAATCAATTACGAATATCTCGGTCGCGCAGAAGAAGAAATTTTCATGCTCGTCTATCGCATTGTCGGCAGCTACAATTACGCGGTGACGATGTTCGTCGGCTTGATAATCCTTGTCGTCGGCGCGTTGATAATGATGTATGCGACGCGGTCAATAATCCGCTCGATAATTGCCGTGTTGCTTCCCGACCGTTCGGAGAAAATTGTCGATCTGGTTTATCAGGAACGCAAACTCGGACGAGGACCCGCAGTCACGGTTATCGGCGGCGGTCACGGCTTGAGCGTTTTACTGCGCGGGATAAAAACTTCGACGAACAACGTTGCGGCCGTGGTCACCGTTGCGGACGACGGCGGCAGCTCAGGCCGACTTCGCGAAGAACTCGGCATTATCCCGCCCGGCGACTTGCGAAATTGTCTTGTCGCGTTGGCGGACACCGAACCGCTCATGGAAAAACTTTTCCAGTACCGTTTCGAGGGCAACACCGCGCTTGCCGGTCACAGCTTCGGCAACCTGTTTATCGCGGCAATGAACGAAGTCACGGGCGACATGGAGACCGCGCTCAAAGAGTCGTCGAAAGTTCTTGCCGTCAAAGGTCGCGTTATCCCCGCCAGCAAAGAACACGTGCGACTTGATGCGGTCATGACTGACGGCACGGTTGTTGAAGGTGAATCGCAAATTCCCGAAGCGCACAAGACAATTCGCCGCGTGCAACTTTATCCCAAACACGTCACCGCAGTGCCCGCCGCGCTTGAGGCGATTGAATCCGCCGACGCAATTATTTTGGGACCGGGCAGTTTGTACACGAGTATCATGCCGAATCTTTTGGTTGACGGCGTTGCCGACGCGCTAAGAAAGTCCAAGGCGATTAAGATTTACATTTGCAACGTCTTGACGCAACCGGGCGAAACCGACGGTTACAGTGCCGCCAATCACGCCAAGGCGATTCTCGACCACACGGGCAAAGGCGCGATTGATTACGTGCTTGTCAATTCGACGCCGATTCCCGACGAAATGTGGCAAGGCACGGCTGCGACGCCCGTCACAATCGACGAAGACAAAGTCAACGCGCTCGGTTGCGGGCTTGTCAAGGCGGATTTGATGAGCACAAGCGAAGTCGGTCGCCACGATCCCGAAAAACTTTGCGCCGCCGTCATGAAGATGATTTACACGCTCGGCGGTCGTCGTTGATTCGTTGCGGCGGCGCGGTGATTGTCGTTTCGCACGACGGGCGTTTTAGATCTACTTTTCTTTTGGCGCAAAAGACCCGCTTTAAAAGCGGGGGAACAATTTGTTAGCCGATTCGCCAATCGAAGCGACAACGTTAAACCAATTGGATGCAACGTCCACGTTGCCCAAAAGAAAACAGCCCGGGATTTTCGCATCACGCGAAAAACCCCGGGCGGCCGTCATCCATGACGGCCGGATTTTCAATTGTCATCCATGACGGCCGGAATTTTCGGTGACTTTGCATTTTTCGGAGGTTTTTATGTCGAGTTACGCTCAGGAAGTCAAAAACGAATTGGCGCGAATCTTCGGCGACGAACACGAAACTTTAATCGCCGAATTCGCCGCGCTGTTGACTGTCGGCACGAAAATTGTCGGTGAACGTTTGGAATTCGCAACGACAAATGCCGCCGTCGCACGCAAAGTTATCACGTTGGCGAAAAAAATTTTCCCCGACGTAAAAATCGAAGTCGCCGCCGTTCGCCGCAAAAAGTTGAACAAAGACATGAATTACGTCGTGCGAATTCTTTTGACGGGCGACGTGCAAAGCTTCCGCGACAATCTCGACGCGCCCGAATTGCTCCGTCGCACACGGTTTAAAGTCGCTTGGTTGCGCGGCGCGTTTTTGGCGAAAGGCACGGTTAATCGCCCCGAATCGCAATATCTGTTGCAGATTGTGACGCGTTCGGCGGACACGGCAAATTTCGTGCAAAAACAGTTGGCGGCGGTGGACTTCAACGCGGGCATTTATCAGCGCAAAAAACGTTTCATCGTGTGGTTGCGCGAAGGCGACGCAATTTGTGATTTCCTCGGCATGGTCGGTGCGGTCGCTGCCGTCGAACGTTTTGAGGTCACGCGCAACCTTAAGGAAGTTCGCCTGCAGGTCAACCGTCTGGTCAATATGGACACGTCCGCACTCAACCGTGCCGCAGACGCCGCACAACGTCAGCTGTCGGACATAAAAATTTTGTTGGCGCACGACTGTACCGTCACGAAAAAAATCCGCGAGACAATGACGATGCGGCTGGCAAATCCCTCGTGCACGATTGGCGAATTGGCGGAAAAACTTTCTTTAAGTCGGTCGGGCTTGTTGTATCGCTTAAAAAAAATTCATCGTCTGGCGAAAAAATTTCGATAAGCGGAGGTTTTAACATGAGTGGCTTGAGCAGAGCGTTCTCGACGGATTTCATGCTTTATGCCGCAGCGGGCGTTCTGATTCTGATTATGCTCGGTCTGATAATAAATCTGTACATGGAGCTGTCGACGATAAAGACGCGCTACAAACGCATGATGGAAGGTTCCGAAGGCGAGAGCATCGAACAGATGTTGGCGTCGCACACGTCAGAGGTCAACGAAATTGCCGACGAACAGCGCAAAACTCAGCACAAACTTGAGGCGTTGGACGAATTGGTCAAAAGTTCGATTACCCGCGTTGCCGTGATTCACTTCGACGCCTTCGAGAAAACCGGTCAAGGTTTGAGCTGGTGTATCGCCCTGCTTGACCGCAACAACAACGGCGTGATTCTGTCGTCGATTTGCGGACTGGAAACCGAGCGTAGTTACGTCAAGCCGATTGAGGACGGACGCGTCGCCGACAATTACAAACTCACCCGCGAAGAAGAGCAGGCTCTTCGTCAGGCAATGAAGTCGCTTTAAAAGCGACGGAACAATTGGTGTTATCCGCAACGTTGCGATTAATCTGACGTTGTCGTCGCCGCGAACATAAAAAAAATCCTCGTCATGCGACGGGGATTTTTTTATGCCTTGATGTCGATTCACGACAGAAACGTTGACATTGCGCATTACGCATTAAGCATTGCGCATTGAAGTTCAAATGGCGTCGTCGGTTTGTTGAAGGTCGTCTTCGGCGGCAACTTTGTCGATGACGGTAAGGTCGCGATAACGCGCCATGCCCGTGCCTGCGGGAATGAGCTTGCCGATGATGACGTTTTCTTTCAAGCCGATAAGCGGGTCGATTTTGCCTTTAATCGCCGCGTCCGTCAAAACTCGCGTGGTTTCTTGGAAACTTGCCGCGCTCAAGAACGAATCGGTTGCAAGGGACGCCTTCGTAATGCCGAGCAAAATCGGTTTGGCGACGGCGGGCGCACGGTCTTCCTCGATGGCTTTGGTGTTCGCCTCCTCGAAGATGTTCACGTCGACGAATTCGCCCGGCAAAAATTCCGTGGAGCCGCTGTCTTCGATTTTTACCTTGTGCAACATTTGGCGAACCATAACTTCGATGTGTTTGTCGTTGATTTCGACGCCCTGAGACTTGTAGACTTTTTGGACTTCTTTGACGAGGTAGCGGTGAGTTTCGCGGATGCCGCAAATTCTTAATATATCATGTGGATTTTTTGGACCGTCGGTGATTTGGTCGCCGGCTTTG
The DNA here is from genome assembly GCA_017479925.1 of Selenomonadaceae bacterium. Classification (GTDB taxonomy): domain Bacteria; phylum Bacillota; class Negativicutes; order Selenomonadales; family Selenomonadaceae; genus Quinella. The sequence goes on from JAFVBP010000335.1 coordinate 8,993, forward strand.
ATGGTGTCGCCGGGCTTGACTTTGGGCGTGATGCCGAACGGTATTGAATATTGGCGCGGATATTGGTTTTCGGGGTCGAACGGCTCGATTATCAGTGTGCGCAAATTATTTTTGTCGGGCTCACCTTCGGCGACGGTGCCTGAGATTTCGGCGATGATTGCGGCGGCTTTGGGTTTACGGGCCTCGAACAATTCTTCGACGCGAGGCAGACCTTGAGTTATGTCGCCGCCGGCCACTCCGCCGGTATGGAACGTTCGCATGGTCAACTGGGTGCCGGGTTCGCCGATTGACTGGGCGGCTATGATACCGACAGCCTCGCCGACTTCGACTTCGCAGCGGTTGGCGAGGTCGTAGCCGTAGCACTTTTGGCAAACGCCGGTATGCGACTTACACGTCAACACAGATCTAATCGTGACTTTGTCGCGGACGGCGCAGATTTTTTTGGCGAGGTCGTCGTCGATAGCGGAATTGACGGCGGCGATTAATTGCCCGTGGTTATCGAAGACGTTTTCGGCTAAAGTGCGGCCGACGATTCTGTCGAAGAGCGATTCGATTACGCCTTTGCCGCCGCTCAAGGTGTCTTCGGTGACGGCTTCGACTTCGATACCGCGGACGGTGCCGAGTTGCAGGTGCAACTTTGGCAAATCGGAGTTCAAGATTGCGTCGATATCGGCGGCGGAGAGCGGCAGTTGGTTAGGCGGCGAGTTTTGGTTGACGGTTGAACTGCGCTCGGCGTTTAAGTTGGTGTGGGCTTCGGCGTCACGGCTGACTACGGCGTCCGCCTGCCGGCGCCGCAACCAAAAATCCAAATCGACGTCGGCGGGGAACTTACCCGCGAGATCTGCGACGATTCTGCGGTGAAGAGCGTTGCGGTCGGCGGTTGACGGGGTACCGAGAACGAGCGATTTTCCGCCAACGGATACGGTGTGGACTTGAGCTTCGCCGATGATTTGCATGGCGTCGTCGGTGAGCGTGGTGCCGGCGGTTAAAAGCAGTTTCCCGTTAACGAAGATATCGTTATCGAGTTTGCGGCCGAGCAGTTGGTCGTGCAGCAATTCCAAAGCGTCGAGAGTGTTATCGGTCAGCGCGGCTCTGATTTCGGTCAAGTCGATGGTTTGAACGTCACAATCGCGACTTCGCACAATAACATCCTGAGCAACGTCGACGAGCCGTCGCGTGAGATAACCTGAGTCGGCGGTCCGGAGCGCGGTATCAGCCAGGCCTTTGCGCGCCCCGTGTGAACTTATGAAATAATCCGACACGCTCAAGCCTTCGCGGAAATTGGCAGTAATAGGCAGGTCGATGGTCTTGCCCGACGGGTCAGCCATAAGCCCGCGCATGCCCGCAAGTTGTCGCATCTGTTGCTTGTTGCCGCGCGCGCCCGAATCCGCCATCATAAAAATCGGATTGAATGTGTCCATGTTCGCCATCATAGCGTCAGCGACGGCTTCTGTTGCCGCCTCCCAAAGCGCGCACACCTTCGCGTATCGTTCGGCTTCAGTTATAAGCCCGCGGTTGAAGTTCAGCTCGACTTTTTTGACCGACTCGGCACTTCGCGCTAAGATGTCTTTCTTAGCCGGCGGCACAATGACGTCCGAGATGGCAACAGTCATGCCCGCTATGCAGGCGAAGTGATAACCCAGCCGCTTGACCGAGTCTATGACCTCGGCGGTCTTAGTCGCGCCGAATCGTTTGAAACAGTCCGCGACCAGAGTAGCCAAGGCTTTTTTATTCATAACCGTGCCAAGCTGATAGCCGGCCTGAGTTTTCTCAACGTGTCGCAACTTGACGGGCAAGATCTCGTTGAAGATCAAACATCCGACAGTAGTGTCCACGATTACGGTCTCACCGGCGTCGGCTATCGGCAGGCTGCTAACGGGCAAGCGCACTTTGATTTTCGCTTGCAAGTCAACGTAGCCGTTGTGGTAAGCCAGCAACGCTTCGTCGAAACTAGAAAAAATCTTGCCGGAGCCTTTGACTCGACGCGTGGGCGTATCCGGTCTGATTTTCGTCAGATAGTACGTGCCCAATACCATGTCTTGCGTCGGCACGATTATCGGCTTGCCGTCTTTGGGCGCCAATATGTGATTTGCCGCCAACATCAATACTCGCGCTTCCGCTTGCGCTTCGGCACTTAGCGGCAGGTGGATTGCCATCTGGTCTCCGTCGAAGTCCGCATTGTACGCAGTGCACGCCAACGGGTGCAACTTCAACGCTCGGCCTTCGGTCAAGACGGGTTCAAACGCTTGTATTCCAAGCCTGTGCAAAGTCGGAGCGCGGTTCAAAAGTACGGGGTGTTCCTTGATGACATCTTCGAGCACGCCCCAAACTTCAGCGTTGGCGCGGTCAACCTTGCGTTTAGCGGCTTTGATGGTGAGATTTTGGTCAGCGGAGAGTTTCTTCATAACGAAGGGCTTGAACAATTCGAGTGCCATTTCTTTGGGCAAGCCGCACTGGTGAAGTTTCAATTCGGGCCCGACGACGATAACGGAACGGCCGGAATAGTCGACGCGCTTACCGAGCAGGTTTTGACGGAAGCGGCCTTGCTTGCCCTTGAGCATGTCGGAGAGCGATTTGAGCGGGCGATTGCCGGGACCTGTTACGGGTCTGCCGCGCCTGCCGTTGTCGATAAGAGCGTCAACAGCTTCCTGCAACATACGTTTTTCGTTGCGGACGATGATGTCGGGCGCCTTCAAGTTGAGCAGGCGATTCAAGCGGTTGTTGCGATTGATGACGCGGCGATAGAGGTCGTTGAGGTCACTGGTGGCGAACCTGCCGCCGTCGAGCTGAACCATGGGTCGCAATTCGGGCGGAATAACCGGAATGACGGTCAAAATCATCCACTCGGGCTTATTGCCGGACTTGCGGAAGGCTTCGACGACTTCGAGGCGGCGGATAGCGCGAATGCGTTTTTGACCGTTGGAAGAGTTGAGTTCGTCGCGAAGTTCGGCACTCAAAGCGTCAAGATCGATTTCGCGCAGGAGTTGTTGGACGGCTTCGGCACCCATGCCGACTTTGAAGGCGTTGCGGCCGAAAGTATCGCGAGCGAGTCGATATTGGCCTTCGGTGAGAATATCTTTTTTGTGCAAGCCGTCTTTGCGGGTATCGGCGTTGTAAGCGGCCTCGCCCGGGTCGAGCACGATGTACGAGGCGAAGTAAAGCACGCGTTCGAGCGCACGGGGCGACATGTCCAAAAGCAAGCCCATGCGGCTGGGAATGCCTTTAAAATACCAGATGTGGCTGACGGGCGCGGCAAGTTTGATGTGCCCCATGCGTTCGCGGCGGACTTTGGCGCGGGTGACTTCGACGCCGCAGCGGTCGCAAACGGTGCCTTTGTAACGGACGCGCTTGTACTTGCCGCAGTGACATTCCCAATCGCGAGTGGGACCGAAAATGCGTTCGCAAAACAAGCCGTCGCGTTCGGGCTTGAGCGTGCGGTAATTGATGGTTTCGGGCTTTTTGACTTCGCCGTGAGACCACTGCAAGATAGTTTCGGGCGACGCCAAGCCGATACGCATGGAGTCAAAAATATTAACGTCGAGCATAAAACGTCCTCCTCGGAGCCGTGTAAGTGGCTGGTGGACAGTGGACAGATTCTCAGCAACACCAATCACTAACCACTAACCACTATGTACAGTGGCTGGTGGACAGTGGACAGATTCTCAGCAACACCAATCACTAACCACTAACCACTAACCACTAACCACTAGTTATCGTCAACGGGCGAGCCGTCGTAATCGTCGCGGTTATTTTTAAACGAGTTGATGACAGAGCTGTCGGTGAAGGCGTCAACGAATTCGGCATCATCAGAAGTGTTGCCAAGGTCGGCGATAATGTCCGTCGAGTCGGCAAGGTCATCGGGATTGTCGGAGTCGGGCTTGGTATAGTCGTCGTCGAGTATGCCTTCGTCGGACGGCGGCGGCTCGGGCGTTTCCGGCACAAGGTCGGCATTGCCCGCATTATGAGCACGGTCGCGAAGTGTGGTATCGTCGTCGTCGTCGTCTTTGATGATAATTTCGTTGTTGTCACGATTGAGTACGCGAATGTCAAGACCGATAGACTGCAACTCTTTGATGAGCACCTTGAACGATTCGGGCACACCGGGTTCCGGAATGTTCTGACCTTTGACAATGGCCTCGTAAGCCTTGACTCGCCCGACAACATCATCGGATTTAACAGTAAGAATTTCCTGCAAGGTGTAGCTTGCCCCGTAGGCTTCCAGTGCCCAAACTTCCATCTCACCGAAACGCTGGCCACCGAATTGCGCTTTGCCGCCGAGCGGTTGTTGAGTGACGAGACTGTAGGGTCCCGTCGAACGAGCGTGAATTTTATCGTCAACGAGATGGTGAAGTTTCAACATATAGACGCAACCGACGGTCACGCGATTTTCAAAAGGCAAGCCCGTGCGCCCGTCGTAGAGCACAGTTTTGCCGTCCGGGTCAAGCCCCGCGAGTTCAATAGTTTTGAAAAGGTCATCTTCGCGAGCACCGTCGAAAACGGGCGTGGCGATATGAAGCCCCGCGTCGGAAACTTGAGGCAAGCCGAACTTATCAACGTCGAAACCGAATTTCTTCAGGTCGCGAATAATGTTCGGGTCGTTGTCACGAATACGTAAGCCGATATTTCTGACAGCCATGCCAAGGTGAGTTTCAAGAACTTGCCCGATGTTCATGCGGCTGGGCACGCCGAGCGGATTGAGCACGATGTCGACGGGCGTGCCGTCAGGCAGAAAAGGCATGTCCTCTTGCCTGCGGATGTCGGAAACGACGCCTTTGTTGCCGTGCCTGCCGCTCATCTTGTCGCCGACGGAAATCTTGCGTTTCTGAGCGATGTAAACGCGAACTTGCATTAAAACGCCCGGAGCCAAGTCGTCGTTGATGTCGCGAGTAAAGATGTTGACGGCGACGATTTTGCCGGCTTCACCGTGCGGGACGCGTAAAGAAGAATCGCGAACTTCGCGAGCTTTTTCGCCGAAAATAGCGCGCAGAAGTCTTTCTTCAGCGGTGAGTTCAGTTTCGCCCTTGGGAGTGACTTTACCGACGAGAATGTCGCCGGTACGAACGTCAGCGCCGATACGAATAATGCCGTCGGAGTCAAGCTGAGCAAGCGAATCTTCAGCAACGTTGGGAATGTCGCGAGTGATATCTTCAGCGCCGAGCTTGGTTTCGCGAGCGTCGCATTGGTACTCTTCAATGTGAATCGAAGTGAAAATATCGCGCTTGATGAGATTTTCGCTAAGCAAGATGGCGTCTTCGTAGTTGTAGCCTTCCCAGGGCATGTAAGCGACGATGATGTTGTACCCGAGCGCAAGTTCGCCGTAAGAAGTGGCAGGACCGTCGGCAATAGGTTGACGTGCGTCGACGTGTTCGCCTTCGACGACGATCGGGATCTGATTGATACAGGTGCCTTGATTGGAGCGTTGAAACTTAGTAAGATGATAGACGTCGAAACGGTCGTAGTCAGCGGCGCGGAATTGATCATCGACGGCAACTTTGATGGTGCGCGAATCGACGTAAGCGACGGTGCCGGGCCGCTTGGCAAGCACCATGACGCCACTGTCACAGGCGGCTTTGAATTCCATGCCGGTGCCGACGAGCGGAGCTTGAGTTTTGAGCAGAGGCACGGCTTGACGTTGCATGTTGGCGCCCATGAGCGCGCGGTTGGCGTCGTCGTTTTCGAGAAACGGAATCATAGCGGTTGCGATAGAAACGACTTGCTTGGGGCTGACGTCCATGTAATCGACGACGTCGCGTTTGACTTTGGTGGTTTCCTCGTTGCGTCTGGCGGTGACGCGTTCGTTGACGAAGCGGTCAAATTCGTCGAGCGGTTCGTTGGCTTGAGCGATAACGAGCGATTCTTCTTCGTCGGCGGTGAGGTAGTCGACTTGTGCGGTGACTTTGTGATTGAGTTTGTCGACGCGGCGGTAAGGGGTTTCCATGAAACCGAATTTGTTGACGCGAGCGAAGTTGGACAGGGAGCCGATTAAGCCGATATTGGGCCCTTCGGGCGTTTCGATAGGACACATTCTGCCGTAGTGGGAGTTGTGAACGTCGCGGACTTCAAAGCCGGCGCGTTCACGACTGAGGCCGCCGGGCCCTAGCGCGGAAAGACGACGTTTGTGAGTCAATTCGCTAAGGGGATTGTGTTGATCCATGAATTGGGAGAGCTGACTGGAACCGAAAAATTCTTTGATGGCGGCGACGACGGGACGGATGTTGATCAGGTTTTGAGGCGTGACAATTTCGGCGTCTTGAGTAGTCATGCGTTCGCGAACGACGCGTTCCATGCGACTCATGCCGATACGGAATTGATTTTGGAGAAGTTCGCCGACGGATCGGACGCGCCGGTTGCCGAGGTGGTCAATGTCGTCTTTGGTGCCGACGCCGCTCATAAGGTCGAAGATGTAGTTAATCGCGCTGACGATATCGGCGACGCAAAGGGTGCGGTTGTCGGTAATCGAGAGCGAGGGCGAACAAAGCATGGTGTAGTTGCCGCAATCGGTCTTGATACGGACGGGAATCGGCGTGAAGTAGCCGCGACGCGCCTCGTCGGGCGACAAGTTGAAAATGTCGGCTTCGCGGCTGTCGTCGACGGCGTCGAGCATGTCTTGAGTGATGGTTACGTCAGCGGGCAAGATGACTTCGCCCGTTTCGGCGTCGAAAATGTCTTCGGCGAGCGTTTTGCCGAGGAGCCGACGTTTCCAGCCGAGTTTTTTGGTGATTTTGTAACGGCCGACTTGGGCGAGGTCGTAACGACGCGGGTCGAAAAACAGCGAATTGAGCATCTGAAGAGAGTTGTCGGCAGACGGCGGCTCACCCGGTCGCAAGCGATTGTAAATGCCGATGAGAGCTTTTTCTTTGTCGTCTTCGCCGTTGCGACGGTCGGTATCGAGCATGTCGAGCAAGGCTTTGTAACCGCAGGCGAGCGCGTTTTTTTCGTTGAGTTGGATGACTTTTTCGAGCAGGTAACGGAAATTCGACAGGCGGTCGTTTTTAGCGTCGAGTTGAGAGTAAGCGTCGAGCAAGGCGTCGAAATTGTCTTCGTCGACGCCGCTGAAATTAACGGAGTTGTCGGGTAGCTGACTAAGGCAGCGTTGAAGATATCCGACGGTCAACGAGTTACGAGCGTCGACACCGTTTTCGCTGTCCGAAGCAAGCAAGGCGACGAGTTGATTGGCGGTATTCGCTTCGGCGAGTTTGCTCACGAGGAAATATTTCACGTCGAACAGGTCGATGATGCTGTCGTTGTCGGTGAAGTCGATGGCGCGCAGAAAGTAAGTGACGGGCATTTTTCTGGTGCGGTCAATGCGCACGCTGATGCCGTTGGACGAGTCGGTTTCGAGTTCAATCCACGCGCCGCGATTGGGTATGACGGTCGCCGTGTATATGCTTTTGCCTGCCTGGTCGATACTTTTGTCGTAGTAGGAGCCGGGGCTTCTCACGAGCTGGCTGACGATGACACGCTCAGCCCCGTTGATGATGAACGTGCCGTTGACCGTCATAATCGGAAAGTCGCCCATGAAAACTTCTTGCTCTTTGACGTCGCCTTTCGCCTTGTTGAGCAGCTTGACTTTGACGCGAATCGGAGCGGCGTAGGTGCCGTCGCGTTTTTTGCATTCTTCAAGCGTGTACTTGCATTCGCCGAAGGTGAAACTCTCAAAAAACAGTTCCAGGTTGCCGGTGAAGTCGGAAATCGGTGACACGTCGCGGAAAATCTCCGCGAGGCCTTCTTTTTTGAACCAGTCATAAGAGTTGCGTTGGATGGCAAGCAGGTGCGGCATCTCCATAACTTCTTTGATGCGTGCGTAGCTGTATCGCGTTCGCTTACCTACGCTTACAGGATGAAATAACATTGCGTCACTCCTCACTGAACTGAAATGCGCGGCGTAACCAATCGGGCTTACCAAACGGAGACGACGCGCACACTTCTTCCATCATATATATGTCAATCAGTAGCATTGAATTCTATAGCCAAACGCGGATTTTGTCAATCGAACAGCGACGGAGCGTTGTCGGCTTTGTTCATGTGACGGCGGGCGGCCTCGGTGACGACGCGGCCTCGCGGCGTGCGCATGATAAATCCCAGTTGCAAAAGATATGGTTCGTAAATGTCTTCGACGGTTTCGCGAGTTTCGCTGATAGCGGCGGCAAGCGTGTCGAGACCGACGGGTCGTCCGCCGAATTTGCGAATCATGGCGTCGAGTAAACGGCGGTCGGTGTGATCGAGTCCCAAGCTGTCGACTTCCAAAGCCAAAAGCGCACGGTCGGCGATTTCGTCGGTGATTGTCGCGGAACCTTCAACCTGCGCGAAGTCGCGAACACGTTTAAGCAAACGGTTGGCAATACGCGGCGTGCCCCGTGACCGTCGGGCAATTTCTTCGGCACCGTTGATTTCAATCGGGATGTTCAAGATGTCGGCGGCGCGAGTGATGATTTCGACAAGCGCGTCCGTCGAGTAATATTCAAGGCGGCTGATGACGCCGAATCTGTCACGCAACGGCGGCGACAGCGAACCGGCTTTGGTCGTCGCGCCAATCAACGTGAACGGCGAAATGTCCACGCGAATCGAACGGGCACGCGGTCCTTTGCCGAGGATGATGTCAAGCGCGAAGTCTTCCATTGCCGAATACAAAATTTCTTCGATCTGTCGGCTGAGGCGGTGAATTTCGTCGATAAACAGCACGTCGCGTTCGTTGAGATTCGTCAAAATCGCGGCAAGGTCGCCCGCCCGTTCAATCGCAGGACCCGACGTTTGACGGAAGTTGACGCCTAATTCGTTGGCGATAATGCCCGCCAGCGTCGTCTTGCCGAGACCGGGCGGTCCGTACAAAAGCACGTGATCGAGAGCTTCGCGGCGATTGAGCGCGGCTTTGACGAAAACCGACAAGTTTTGCTTGACTTTGTCTTGACCGATGTATTCGCTCAACCTGCGCGGGCGCAAGCTGTATTGCCAATCGTCGCCGCTTAAAACGTCGCGGGAAATTATTCGTTCGTCCATTGCCGATGACCTCGCAGGAAGTCCGCCGCCGAAAGTTTCTTCGAGTTAGGTGCCTGCAATTCCAAAATCTCAAGTGCGCCGTCACCCGTGCCGACGAAAAGTCTTTGCCCGTCGATTTTGACTTGACCCGCCGTCAACGGTAACTGCACGTCGACGAGCCGCGAACGGAAGATTTTGAGCTTGAGACCGTTGAGCGTCGAGAACGCCGAGCCGTACAGCCCGCGAATCAAATTGTGAACGTCCCGCGCAGGTTTTTGCCAATCGATAAGCCCCGTGTCTTTTTTGATGAGCGACGCATACGTCGACAGCGAATCGTCCTGCTTGACGGGCTGAAGTTCGCCGCGTTGCAACCGGTACAGCGTCTTCAAAAGCAAGTCCGCGCCCGTCGTCATGAGCCGTTCGCGCAATTCGGGCAAAATCATTTCGTCGGTGATTTTGACTTCGCTTGCAAGCAGGATGTCGCCTGTGTCGAGACCCGCGTTCATTTGCATTGTCGTGACGCCCGTGACGGTTTCGCCGCGGATTATCGACCACTCAATCGGTGCCGCGCCGCGATATTTCGGCAACAGTGACGCGTGAACGTTGATGCAACCGAAACGCGGGATGTCTAAAATTTTTTGCGACAGAATTTGTCCGAAGGCGACGACGACGATTAAATCGGGCTTGAGCGCGGCAAGTTGTTCGACGACTTCGGCGGCTTTGACTTTCGGCGGCTGAATCACGGGCAAGTTGTTTTCCAGCGCGAAGACTTTCACGGGCGGCGGCTGAAGTTTGTGCCCGCGACCTTTCGGTTTGTCGGGTTGCGTGACGACGCAAAGAATTTCGGTTTTGTCGGCAAGCGCAGCCAAACTCGGCACGGCGAATTCGGGCGTCCCCATGAAGACGACTTTAAGCTTATTCATGCTTAGGACGACCTTTCGTAATGTTCTGCGCGATGTCGATGAAAAGTTTGCCGTCGAGGTGATCAAGTTCGTGCTGAATGCAACGGGCAAGCAAGCCGTCCGCGTCCAAAATTTTTTTCTTGCCGAAGCGACTGATGTACTCTACGCGAATTTTTTCCGCACGCTCAACGTCGCCAAAAAGATTCGGGCACGACAGGCAACCTTCGTTGTCGACAACGGAGCCTTCGCGGTGCGTGATGACGGGATTAATCATGTCGTAACGGGCTTTTTTGTCGGATTCGCCGCCGTCGCGTGCCGAAACGTCGACGATGCAGGCGCGCAACGAAACGCCGACTTGCGGGGCAGCAATGCCGACGCCGTCACTCGCGTACATTGTCTCCGCCATGTCGTCTAAAAAATTCCTGAAACGCTTATCGATTTTCTCGACGGGTGCGCAAGGCTGTTTTAGGACGGGGTCGCCCGCCGTTTTTATTTCAAGCAGTGCCATGTAAGCTAAACCTCCGTAAAAATGTTTTCCGCGTGACAATTCGACGCCGCGAACAATTTTCCTTGCCGCGCCGAACAAATTCACTCGACAGCGCAACGCTAACTTGACAGGTCGCTTGCTTTTTAATAGTGTGTAGACGATTTCAGTAAAACCGGAGGCTCACAAATGTTTATCGTGATAACAGGTTTGGACGGTTCGGGCACAAGTACCGTCGCCAAAAAGTTGCATGAACTCGACAAGGGTTCCGTGCTGTTGAAAACGCCGAGCGCGGAATATGCCGACCGCACGTCGATTGACGAAAAAGTTCGCGGCGTTTCGCAATACGCGCACTATCTGTATTATCTTTCGGCAAACGTCTTCATGTCGGATTACATCAGAAAAAATTTCGACGTGAACAAAATCAACGTTTACTGCGTGCGCTATCTCATTGACACGGTCGTTTCGCACAGAGCGGCGGGGCTTGACGTGACTTTGGACTACGAATCGCACAACCTTTTGAAACCGAATTTGACCGTGTTTGTCAGTCTCGACGAAAATATTCGTCAGCAGCGGATAACCGCTCGCGGCAAATCCGTTTTGGATCGCGTGCTTGACGACTCCGAAACGCGGGCACGTTTCTTGACGGAGTTCCAAAACTTTCGGCAAGATTTTTGTGTGTTCGACAACGCGACGCCCAATCTCGACGCGGACATCAAAAAGTTTTTTAATCGGTACATCGGAGCGTGATTCTTATGTGCAGAGAATTTCTGTTGTCCGACGAGACCGAAATCTCGACGCAAGATTATCTGGAACGCAAACGCTTGGTTAAAGAGTTTTCCGCCTTGCCGACGGAGTTTTTATCGAAGTTGCGTCACCTTCAGCCGCAAATTGGTTGCTTAAACGGTTGCAAAATGTGCAGTCAATTTTCCAAAGAGAAAATTTTTTTTTGGTCAAAGCGACGCCTGCGAAATGTAATTTACGCACTTAAACACGTTGCAAAACAAATTCGTTCGACGAAGCCTTTTGTGGCTTGGGACAGACTTGAGCACCGAGTCGGCGTAGTTTTTCCGTATCTGGACAACGACCCCGGTAATTATGTTTATCTTGACGAATTCGTCAAGTTGGTTTATTCCGAGTTGGGAGCCGTGACGCGAATTTCGACGGTCGGTTACAGCCGCCGAAACGAGCAACTCAACCGTATGCACGCCAAAATCGTCGCGAAAAATATTTCGGCTTTGGCGGGTGTGCGACTGTCGTTCACGCCCTACGCCGCAGGTTGGATAAAAAATCCCGACGAATACGTCAAAGATCTCGCCAACTTCCTGAAAATTTATAAACCGTATTACGAAAGCGCAGGCAGCGGCAACAGAAATTTTTGCGTGGAATTGCGCTACAAACCTTTGGCGGTGAATGCGACCGTTTACGAATTGACGGTTGACGGTCACAGAGTTTTGTGCACAGGCAATTACATTTACATTTCGACGGAAAAGAACGTGACGTTTTCCGAAGCGCGAATCGCCAATCCCTTCGAGCACAAAATCACTTTGACGCAGGAACCGATAATGTTTTGGCAAGCGGACTTGGCTTTTTGTCCGACAAGCGACGCTCAAGTCGAAGTCGCGGCTCAAAAAATTCTTTCGTCTACAGCCGAAAAAATCACCGTCGAAGTCTACGCGCTGAAAAATTTCGACGGCATGTATTACGCGATAAATCCGAAATTGACGGCTCAAGGCAATTACGGTTTCACTATTTATCCCGCGACGGACAAACGAAAAATTTCGGGCTACCTCGTCACCGAAAGATTTTTGCTCAACGCCATGTTTCGTCACAAAGCGAAAAAATTTTTCGTCGCCGAAAAGGCATCTTGGAACGACGTGCATTTTGTGTTACTGGACTTGACCGAGCAAGCGCGACATTACGCGGCGGCAGGCAAGACCGAAAAAGCCGATTACATCCGCACTGAACTTTTGCCGATGATTCAAGGCTACGTCACCGCGCTCAAAGAAGCCGACTACGACGCGAAAGTTTTTTTCGACAAAGGTTTTACAATCGACACGGGCACGATTTGCAATTTGGGCAGAGCCGTATCCGAATTCAAAGGTTTGACTCAAAAGATAAACGAGCCGCTGACTCCCACACACGAAAGAAATTACGGTCGACATAGAAGTACCATGACGCAAGAAAACGTTGCTTGGCGGTTGACTTGCGGCGGTCACGACAGTATTCTTGTCAACGAACTGCATTTGTTCGAGGTCGCTTCGGAACGCGGCGAGTTTTTTTCCACGAAAAAAATCTCTCTCGACGAAGGCGGTGACGAAAGCTTTTCGGCAAGCGATTTGAATTCGCTATATCTCATTCCCGGGCAAAAAAATTTTTGAGGCGACAAATGGCAATTTGTTTTTACAAAGAATTCGGCGCGTTAGGATACTTGGCAAGCTATTCACCGCACGGTTTTTACAAAGACGGCGTCTTTTGGAAGACGGTCGAGCATTACTATCAGGCGCAAAAGTTTGACGATGCCGCCTTGCGTGAAAAAATCAGTCAAGCCGCGACGCCGAAAGAAGCGTCCGAAATTGGGCGAAACCGCGCTTATCCGTTGAAGTCGGGCTGGGACGACATCCGCGCTCAAGTCATGTACGAGGCGGTTTATCTTAAGTTTAAAGCCAATCCCGACATCCGCGAAAAACTTTTGAGCACGGGCGACGAAGAAATCATCGAAGAAACCGTGCGCGAAAACTATTGGGGTTGCGGTCCGAATCGCGACGGTCAAAACGTTTTCGGAAAAATTTTGTGCAAGGTGCGACAAACTTTGCGCGACGAGCAACAGGAGGTTGATTGACTTTGTATTACATCACCAGAGCCGGCCGCGACAAAATGCTTGCGGATTACGCCAACATCGACAACGAAGTTTTGGAACTCAATCGCAAAATCGGCGAAAGCGTGAAGGC
>JAFVBP010000336.1 GCA_017479925.1 Selenomonadaceae bacterium
AACTTCTACGATCTTATCCTGCATACCGTTATTTTCAACGGCTTTTTCAAGATTAACCTTTACCTTGTACTCATATCCGGAATAGGTATGCACTACATACCATTTGATTGCCTCATTTTCAGCCATCTGAGTTAATCCTTTCCTCAGAGACGGGTGATGAGTCCAACCAGAGCGCTGGCGGCGGAATCAAACACGCCAATGACCACGGTCATGATTGCAATGAAGATGAGCACAACCAGCGAATAGTTGATGATTTCCTGCTTGGTCGGCCAAGTTACCTTCTTGAGCTCGTGCTTCATATTCATGAAGAAACGACCGATGCCCTTGAAGAAACCGACGCAGCGCTGGGACAGCTTGCCAAAGAAGCCGGGATTGGTCTTCTTCGCCTCTTCCGTTGCCTTTGCCATACTTGTCACTTCCTTACTAAATCAAGCCCATGGAGCGAATTACTTGGTCTCCTTGTGGCTGGTATGCTTCTTGCAGAAGCGGCAGTACTTGTTCATTTCAAGACGATCGGGATCGTTCTTCTTGTTCTTCATGGTGTTGTAATTGCGCTGCTTGCACTCTGAGCACGCCAGCGTAACCTTCACACGCTTATCCGATGCCATGCCTTGACACCTCCATATTGATTATTCGGCTCCCGCGGACGCGCGACTTCTACGGATTCTGGAAATTGCCAAAACCGATAAAAACCGCCATCAAGGGCAGATAGATTCATTATAAATCAGGGCAAATGCATTTGCAAGTTCTTGCCGAAAGCCGCCCCAAATTTAACGAATGTGAGCCGTGAGATTTCTTTCAAAAGAGCCATATACCCGAAGGTACATGGCCCTTTGGAGAAAAATTACTTGATTTCGACGGTCGCGCCGACTTCTTCGAGTTTGGCTTTGAGAGCTTCGGCGTCAGCTTTGGAAATTTTCTCTTTGACGGGCGCAGGTGCACCGTCGACGAGAGCTTTGGCTTCTTTGAGGCCGAGACCCGTGGCTTCGCGGACAGCTTTGATGACTTTGATTTTTTCTTGACCAACGTTGGCGAGCACGACGTCGAATTCGGTTTTTTCTTCTTCAGCTTCAGCCGCCGCCGCAGGAGCCGCCGCCGCAACAGCAACGGGAGCCGCCGCGCTTACGCCGAAACGTTCTTCCATAGCCTTGACGAGTTCGGAAAGTTCGAGAACCGTCATGCTTTCAATCGCTTGCATAATTTCTTCTTTAGTCATGGTGTTTACCTCCAAAAATTCTTCATTGCGCATTACGCATTACGAATTGCGCATTGCTTTTACGCTGCTTGTTTTTCTTTCTTTTCGCGAATCGCGTCGACGACACCGACGAAATTGCGAATGACCGCCGACAACACACCGACGCAGTTGGCAATCGGGGCGTTCATGCTGCCAAGGAGTTTGGCAACGAGTTCTTCGCGGCTCGGCAAATTCGCCAGAGCTTTGACGCCTTTGTCATCGATAACTTTGCCTTCGACCATGCCGACTTTAATCGTCAAAATGCCCTTGTCTTCGAGCTTGTTTTTCTTCATGAAGTCGCAGACAACTTTGGCGGGAGCGACGGCGTCCTCGGCTGAAAAAGCCATAGCCGTGGTGCCTTCGAGATGCGCGTCGAGACCTTCGATACCCGCGGCTTTGGCGGCAATGCGGAGCATCGTGTTTTTGACGACTTTGTATTTGACGCCCGCCGCACGGAGTTCGCGACGGAGTTGCGTGTCGGTTGCAACGTCAAGAGCGTTGTAGCTTGTCAAAACGACGCCTTTTGAAGTCGTGAGCCAGCCTTTGATTTCGGCAACGACGGCTTCTTTTTTGGGCGTCACCTTGCTTGTAACTGCCATTAAAATTTCACCTCCCTGAGCGAAATGAAAAATCCTTCGACCACACAGACCGAAGGAAATTTTAACGGTAAAGTTTCTTCGACCTGAGCAAGCACTTTAATCGGCGCGCCGAACTTGCTTTCTGTGGTCGGCACTTTCAAAAAGTGCCCAAACAATTGTCGCGACGTGACGTTACGAAAAATTCAATTTGTTCGCCGCGTTCCGACGGGACAAAAATTTTTGACGCTTTGGTTGCGATTAAATCTGAATCGGGACGCCGGGACCCATTGTCGCCGCCAAATTGATCGAACGGACGTACTGACCTTTCGCCGCCGCAGGTTTGACGCGAATCAACGTGTCAAGCAACGCCTGATAATTTTCGCGGAGTTTGATGTCCTCGAAAGATTTTTTGCCAATCGGGCAGTGGATGTTGCCTTGCTTGTCCGTGCGATACTCGACTTTACCGGCTTTCTGTTCGGCGATTGCTTTGGCAATGTCGGTAGTGACGGTGCCGAGTTTCGGGTTGGGCATGAGACCGCGCGGACCCAAAAGTTTGCCGAGACGACCGATAATGCGCATCATGTCGGGCGTGGCGACGGCAACGTCGAAATCGAACCAGCCGCCTTGAATTTTGGCAACCAAATCGTCCGAACCGACATAATCGGCACCGGCAGCTTCGGCTTCCTGAGCTTTTTCGCCCGCGACGAAAGCCAAAACTTTTTTGGACTTGCCGATACCGTGCGGCAGTACAATCGCGCCGCGAACCTGTTGGTCGTTATATTTCGGGTCAACGCCAAGGCGAACGTGCATTTCGATCGTTTCGTCGAATTTCGCCGTGGCGGTTTTCTTCACGAGTTCAACGGCTTCGTCGGCGGTGTAAAATTTGCCGTCTTCGACGAGTGCCTGAGCTTCGCGGAAACGTTTGCTTTGCTTTGCCATTAAAAATTTCCTCCTCGCGGTACAAGCGATAAAATCTCCCGCGTTGAAAAATCACGCAACAATTTCGATGCCCATGCTGCGTGCCGTGCCTTCAATCATGCGCGTTGCCGCCTCGACATCAGCCGCGTTAAGATCTTTCATCTTCAATTCGGCGATTTCGCGAGCTTTGGCGCGGGGCAGTTTGGCGACCTTGTTTTTGTTCGGCTCACCCGAAGCTTTTTCGATACCCGCCGCTTTTTTGAGCAGAATCGCCGCGGGCGGAGTTTTGGTGATGAACGTAAACGAACGGTCTTCGTAAACTGAAATTTCGACAGGGATAATCAAGCCTGCCTGTGACGCCGTGCGGTCGTTGAACTCTTTGACGAACGCCATAATGTTGACGCCTGCCTGACCGAGTGCGGGACCGACGGGCGGCGCGGGCGTGGCTTTGCCTGCGGGCACCTGCAGTTTAACGACCTTGGTGACTTTCTTTGCCATGAAAACACCTCCTTTCGGTGTGCAATCACAATGCGACGTTGTCCGGCCGTCACGGATGACGGCCGCTCCGCTTGCGCATGATACAGGATGTATCATAGCAAGCGCGTCTTTCTTTGGTTACTTTCTTTCCACGCGGAAAGAAAGTAACATGAAAACACGCGTTAAATCTTTTCGACTTGACTGACATCCAAATCGACGGGCATGTCCTCAACGAGAACTTTAAGCCGCTGTTTTTCCGCGTCGATACCTTTGACGACCGCAAGCCGATTTTCAAAGATGCCATCGATAATGCGCACGTTGTCGTTGATTCTGAAACCGAGCGTGTTGTCGGTTGCGCGCCCGTCGACAAGTTCCGTCAAGATACGTTGAGCCTCTTCGTCGCTGAGCGGAATCGGATCTTTTTCCGAGCCGACAAAGCCCGTGACGCCTTGGGTGTTTCGCACGACGAACCAGGAATTGTTGTTGACAATCATGTCGACCAGGACGTAGCCGGGGAAAACTTTTTTCTGGACGAGGCGACGCTTGCCGTCTTTGAATTCGGATTCGGCACGCATTGGCACGACGACATCAAAAATCACGTCTTCAAGACCCTGCGCGGCAATCTTGCTGTCCAAAGTCGCTTTGACTTTTTTCTCGTAACCCGAATATGTGTGCACGACGTACCAGGCGCGGTCGGGGTGCCGTTCAGAGACTGCTTGCTTTTGATCCATGACAAAAATTCCTTTCAACCCAAGATGATACGAAACAGTTTCGCAAAGGCGGTGTCGCAGACCCAAATCAGCGCGCAGACGATAACAACCGCCAGCCCGACGACGCCCGTATACGAAACCAATTCGTTTTTGGTCGGCCACGAAACTTTATTGAGTTCCGTGCGAACTTCCTTGAGGAATTGGATGATGCCCTTTTTTTCGCCCTGTTGATCCGACAAATTGTTCACGCTCCCCGCGAAATTACTTCGTCTCTTTGTGCGCGGTGTGCTTCTTGCAGAAACTGCAGTACTTCTTGAGTTCGATGCGGTCGGGAGTGTTCTTTTTGTTTTTGTTCGTCCTGTAGTTGCGATGCTTGCATTCGGTGCAGGACAGCGTAATGTTCGTCCTCATGGTGAAAGCCTCCGTGAAAGATTTTGTGTATCAACAAAACAAAACCCCTTTGCAGGGGCATTGATCTCAAGTGGTGGCGGCACACGGATTTGAACCGCGGACACAGCGGGTATGAACCGCTTGCTCTAGCCAACTGAGCTATGCCGCCTGGAGCTGATGACCGGGATTGAACCGGTGACCTTATCCTTACCAAGGATACGCTCTGCCGACTGAGCTACATCAGCGTTGGTTGCGGGGATAGGACTTGAACCTATGACCTTCGGGTTATGAGCCCGACGAGCTACCGACTGCTCCACCCCGCGGCTCACTGTCACGGACGCTTTGTCCATAACGGGGCAAATGCTAACATACCGTTTTGAATCTGTCAAGAATGTTTTTGACACGTGTTGAGTGTTACTTTTCTTTTGGTGCAAAAGAAAAGTAACCAAAAGAAAACAGCCTGTGTATTTCGCATCACGCGAAATGGCACAGGCGGCGGCCGTCATCCATGACGGCCGGCATTATCGTTGCGGTCAGTGACGTACCAATTTCACATTGCAATTTCATGACGGTCGATTTTCGATTGCATATCGGCGAACAAAAATTTTTCGCGGCAGGAACTTTCCAAAGTCAACAAGAATTATCACCAAAATCAAACGTTCAATTATTGGGAGGTTACAAATTTTGGTTCACATTGTAATTGATTTGGAGATGAATCCCGTCAACAAAACGTTCAAAGACATTCGCCGACGAACAACCGACGAAGTCATCGAAATCGGCGCGGTCAAGCTCGACGAAAATTATCGGCAAGTCGACGAATTTCAATGCTACGTGCGACCCGAATACGGCGAAATTACCAAGCACATCACCAAATTGACGGGCATAACGCAGGAAACCGTTGCCGACAAGCCGACCTTTGCCGAAGCGTTCCGAAATTTCACCGACTGGATTGGCACGTGGGACATGACGCTGTACTCGTGGAGCAATTCCGACATCAAGCAGCTTAAGGTTGAGTGCGCGTTCAAAATGCCCGAATACGACATTGCCAAGCTTGAACACCGTTGGCGCGACCTGCAAAAGGCCTTCGACGACCGAATCGGTTTGCATTCAAGTCTTGCGCTCAAACACGCAATCGGCGCAATGAATCGCGACTTCGAGGGCACGCAACACACAGCCCTTGCCGACGCGGCGAACACGGCGGCGATTTTGACGCTGTTGCAAGACGACGAAGAATTTTTCCGCGTCATGCAACCCGTAATTGACTTGCTCAAACCGAAGACGCTTTCGCAGTCAATCGGCGACAAATATCCCGAACTGCTGAACTTGAAATTCGATTGAGGTGTCGCCATGAAAAAAATTGGACTGCTCGGTCCGAAAGGCACGCATTCGGAAGAAGCCGCGCTTTGGCTGAAAAAATTCCTGCGCGAAGATTGGCGACTCGAAATCTGCGCGGACATTTTCGACGTGTTGACCGCCGTTCGCGAACAAACTTTTGACGCGGGACTCGTGCCCGTCGAAAATTCGCTTGAAGGCTCAATTAACGTCACGCTCGACACGCTTGCACGCTCCGACACGTTGACCGTCGCCCGCGAACTGGTTTGGCCGGTGAAAAATTTCCTGTTGACGAAACCGACCGCAAACGTTCAAGCCGTGAAAAAAATTTTTTCGCACGCGCAACCGTTGGCTCAATGCCGAAACTTCCTGCGACAAAATTTCCCCGAAGCCGAAATCGTTTCGACGGCATCAAGTGCACGCGCCGCTGAAATTGTCGCCGAAGCCAAAGAAATTTTCGCCGCAATCGGTACCGAACGCGCCGCCAAACTCAACGGGCTTGCCGCGACGAAAATTCCCGCCGACGCGAACAACTTCACGCGATTTTTCGAGATTCGTCACCGTCCGCGTGACGCCGCGCCGATTGAGACTTTCGACGGCGATAAAATTTTGCTCATCTGCCAAATTGACGGCTCCCGCGCAGGTTCGCTGTGTGACGTGCTTGCCGAATTCGCCCGCCGAAACGTGAATTTGACGCGAATCGAATCGCGACCCGCACGCACGATTTTGGGCGCGTACATTTTCTTTTTCGAGTTGGACACCGACGCAGGCGACGATAAGCTACGCGACGCAATTCGCGCCGTCTACGACAAAAGTATCTGGCTGAAAAATTTGGGCACGTTCCCCGTGATAAATGCGTGAAAAAAAATCCCCCGACACAACGTCGAGGGATTTTTTAATTGGTCAACGGTCGCACCGAAGTCATTTCGTCAAGGCGATAAACGTTTCTTCGAGCGAACGACCGACGCAGCCGCTTTAAAAGCGGCGGAACAATTGGTGCAATCCGTGACGTTTTCGCAAGCCGAAGTTATTTCGTCAAGGCGATAAACGTTTCTTCAAGTGTTCGTCCGTCGCAGCC
>JAFVBP010000337.1 GCA_017479925.1 Selenomonadaceae bacterium
AATCGATCGCCGTTTCCGCGTCAACGTCTACCGTCAACGGAACGTGCCCGCGCTTGCACTGCGGTTAATCGCCAAAGAAATTCCGTCGCTCGACATGTTGAACGCACCGCCCGCGTTGAAAAATTTCTTCAACGCGTCGCAAGGTTTGATTTTGGTCACGGGACGCACGGGCAGCGGCAAATCGACGACTTTGGCGGCATTTCTGAACGAATTGACGAAACTGCGACCGTGTCACCTGTTGACGCTCGAAGACCCGATCGAATACGAATTCGCGGCGGAAAAATCTTTCGTCAGCCAACGCGAATTCGGGCAAGATTTTTTGAACTTCGCGGACGCAATTCGCACGGCAATGCGCGAAATGCCCGACGTGCTGTTAATCGGCGAAATTCGCGACGCGGCGACAATGCACGCGGCACTCGAAGCCTCGGCGGCGGGCGTTTTGGTTTTGGCGACGTTGCACACGCGTTCGGCGGCGGAAACGGCTATGCGCGTCGAAACGATGTTCCCGCTCGTTCAACGTGACGCAATCCGCGACTTGTTCGCCGACGAATTCAGCGCGATAATTTCTCAACAGCTCGTCAAAACTTCAAGCGGACGAACCTGCGCGGCTGAAGTTTTAATCGCAAACCCTGCGGCACGTTCGCTGATTCGGCAAGGCAAATACGTGCAACTGCCCAACGTCATGATGAGCGGGCGGGCAGTCGGTATGCAAACAATGGACGCCGCATTGAAACAGTTGGGAGTTGAGCGACCGTGAAGATGTCAACCGACGACAAATATCGAATTGCCGTACTCGAAAAGCAAATTGCCGACGGCGACTTGGATGCAATGATGGCATTCGCGCAGGCGTATCACTGCGACTTCCCCGAATACGTGACACCCGACATTGCGCGAAAAATGGTCACCTGCTACGAAACTTGCCTGAACGCGGGCAACTTGACTGCGGCGTTGAATTTGGGCGCGATGTATTACAGCGGCGAATTTATTCCGCGCAACTTCCGAAAAGCCATTCGCTACTACGAACAGGCGACGCAATCCGACGACACGGAAACTCAACTGCGGGCGTGGACGAATCTCGGCTACTGCTATTATTACGGGCGCGACATTCCCGTCGACGACGAAAAAGCGTTCAACTGTTACATGCGTGCCGCCGTTCAACGCGACGCCAATGCGCTTTACAAGGTCGGCGACATGTACAGGTACGGTCGCTATGTCGCCAAAGATGAGCAGTTGGCGTTGATTTTTTACCGTCAAGCTCTGCGCGAAATTTACGAAAATCATCCGATGTATGCCGACGTGACAAAGCGAATCGGCGAGTGTGCGCTTTACGGTATCGGCATGGAAAAAGACGTTTACACGGCGTTGAAAATGCTTGCCCGTGCCGAAGTTGCCACTTACGTCAAAATTCGGGAGCGCGACCCGTTTGCAGCGTCACTGTTGCCCAAAATCAAAAAAATGCTCGACGAAGCGCGTTCACAAGTTGAATCGGCTTTGGGACTTGACCCGTCATGAAGACGTTTAAATTCAAAGGTTATGACGCGGCGGCAGTCGAACAGCGCGGCACGCTTGAAGCCGAAAATTACGCCGAAGCTTACGCGGCATTGAGTTACCAAGGCGTCACCGTAGTCAATCTCGAACAAACCGACTTGAGTCCCGCGCAGGTTGTCGAAAATTTTTGGCTCAAGTTCAAACTCGGCGGGCAGTGGAAAGCCGTTTTCTTCCGCGAATTGAGCGTGATGCTCGGCGTCATGACGTTGTACGAATCGCTGAAAACTTTGGCGGACGCGGCGACCGAACCGTCGAAAAAAATTCTTTCGGAACTCGTCACGGCTGTCGAAGACGGCGAAACTTTGTCGGAGGCACTCGAACGGCGCGAAATTATTTTCGGCAGCGACGCAATTCAATCCGTCGAAATCGGCGAAGCAAGCGGCAACCTGCAGGACGTGACCGCGCGATTGGCGTCACGGCTCGAACGAAGTTGGGCGACCGAAAAGAAAATTCGCGGCGCAATGTATTATCCCGCGTTCGTGATTTTGGCGGCAATCGTCGCGACCGTCGTGCTCGTCAACGTGACTTTGCCCGTGTTTGAAAATTTTTTCGCGCAACAGGGCAGCGACCTTCCGCTCGTGACGAAAATCTTTTTAAGCGGCGGAAAATTTCTGTCGGAGCATTGGGCGTTGACGTTGGCGACGTTTCTGTTGACGTTCGCGGGCTTAATTGCCGTCGTCGTGAAAGTCGAAGCCGTGAAATTTTTCGTCGACGAACTCAAACTCAAAACGAAACTCCTGCGCGAAGTCGAATTGCGAAATTTTTTCGGGCGATTGAGTTTCCTGCTTGAAAGCGGCGTGACACTCGACGAAGCGATAAAACTTTGTGCGGCGGCGACGAAAAATCTTTCCGCGAAAAAAATTCTGTCCGACATAAAATTTGCCGTCGAACGCGGCGAAAGTTTCGGCTCACTCGTCGGCAAAAAAAATTTCCCGCCGCTGTACGTCGGCTTGCTCGTGACGGGCGAAACGGGCGGCGAACTCGTCACCATGTTGCGGCAATGCGAATCGATGGCTGATTTTGAAGTCGAAGAAATTCTGCGCACCTTGCCCGCCAAAGCCGAAATTTTCGGGACGTTGCTTGCCGGCTTAATCGTTGCGGCGTTGGCGTTCGCGGTCATTTTGCCGATACTCGACGTGACAACATTGATTTGACAACCGCAATCGAAAATCCGGCCGTCATGGATGACGGCCGCCGCCGCGTATGATACAGGATGTATCATGCGGCGCAGATGACTCTCGGCTTTCGACAACCTGCGAGGTACCAACACCGTCGCCCGCCGCGTAGGCGCGTCTTTCTTTGCTACTTTCTTTCCACGCGGAAAGAAAGTAGATCCTAAACACATTTTCGGAGATGACGACATGATTCACCTCAAAGACGTAACCAAAATTTACAAAAGCAACGGCGTCGTCGCACTCGACAAAGTCAGCCTGGACATTGAGCGCGGCGAATTCGTCTTTATCGTCGGCACGTCGGGCAGCGGAAAATCCACGCTCATGAAACTTTTGATGCACGAAGAAATTGCCACGTCGGGCAACATAATCGTCGACGGCAAAGACGTGACCAACCTGCCGCAAAAAGAAGTTCCGTACCTGCGTCGCACGCTCGGCGTGATTTTCCAAGATTATCGCCTGCTCGAAGACAAAACCGTTTACGAAAACGTCGCTTTCGCAATGCAGGTTATCGAAGCTCCGCGCAAAATCATGCAACGAAGCGTCAATACCGTGCTTGACATTGTCGGTCTGCGCGAAAAATTCAGCAGTTTTCCCGCGCAACTTTCGGGCGGCGAACAACAACGCGTCGCAATCGCCCGCGCAATCGTCAACGACCCGCGAATCGTCATTGCGGACGAACCGACCGGCAACCTTGACCCCGAAACGAGTTGGGACATCATGGACATTTTTCAGCGAATCAACGCGGCGGGCACCACAATCGTCATGGCGACGCACGACAAAACGATCGTTGACCAAATGCAACGGCGCGTTATCGCAATCGAAAGCGGCAGAATCACCCGCGACGAAGCCCGCGGCGTCTATTCCGAAAATCCGCCGACATCGATTTACGACGCGCCGTATTACCCGTTTCAGTGAAGGCGATTCGTCATGCAAAAAGGTTTCGCGTCACTCGAAATAATTTTGACCGTGCTGATAATCGCGCTGCTTGCGACGATTGCCGTGCCCAACGCCGCTCGAATTCTCGACAAGACCGCGCTCGATTACGAACGGAAACGACTTTACAGCGAACTGCAATTCCTGCGCACGTTTGACCGCGCCGCAAGCGTCGACGCGACGGGCATGGATAAATATTTCTTCAACGGCAAGAAAACCGTCAGCTCTATCGCGACAATGAACTTCGACTTCAAGGCGAACAGCTACCAAATTTTTCGCAAAGATAAACCACTTCGTGAGCCGCATTATCTTTCGTACGGCGTGACTTTTTCCGACGAAACGGACGTGCCCAAACAAATTCAATTCGACGCGAAGGGTGCCTCCAACGTCACAAGCAAAACGATTGTTTTGAAGTCACCTCGCGGTTACAAGACAAAGCTCCGTTTCGACAGCGTCGGACGAATTCGCGGCGATTGACATGAAAAAATTCTTTCACGACCAACACGGTTTCGCGCTGTTTGAAGTGGTGCTTTTGACGCTGATAACGTCGTTCGCGGCAATGATTTGGCTAAACGCCGTGCCTCGTGCGAAAAATCCGCAATCGACGCTGAAAATGACCGCGCTTTACGTCGCCGAAGAACAATTCGCACACCTCGAAAGTTTTGCGGCGGCGGGCACTTTGAACGCGGGCACTTACTCGTTCCAAGGTCGCGACGAAGACTTGACGACCGAAAACGCGGGCGCACCGATAAAATTCACCGTCGACACGCAAGTCATAAACGCAGGCACGAATATTTATCGCGTCATCGTCAAAGTCGGCTGGAAATTCGGCGGCAAAGATTTTGAAATCTCGTGCGAAAGGAGAATGCGCGTTGTTCCAACAACTCAAAGCCCGTAGAGGTTTCGTCTTCGTCGAATTGGCAATCGCCCTGCCGCTGTTGATTTTGCTGATGTACACGCTTGCAAACGTCACCGCAAAAATTGCCAAGCAGGGACGCAACCAACTTGCCGACTACGTGCTCGAAGAAGAGGCGCATCAACTGCTTGAGCGAATCGTTCGACAGGCACGCGCCGCCAAAGAAGTTGAGCCGCGCAACGGTTCCAACGGCGTGAAATTCGTCTACCACGCAACCATTGACGAAAACCGCGATACGGAGAATCCGCCCGCGCTTACCGTCGAAGACGTTTTGGAGACGCAATATTATTTGGCGTACCAAAAAAGCGACTCGCAGGCGATAAACCTTTACGCCGAACATCAAGACAAAGTCTTTGTCAATCCGATAACGGGCGACAATACCTTCGGCGAAACTTCGCTCGTCAAATTGGAATTCCGCGAACGTGAGACGAACGTCCTGCACATTACGCTTGAAATGGAAAGTCTCGTCACGGATCGAATAATCAAGCTTTCGACGGCGGTTTACATGCCTGCCTGCGAATTGAAGCCGGGGTTAATCCATGATGACTGAACGCGGTTTCGTGACGGTTTTCGCGCTGTGTTTGGTTATTGTCGTCGCGCTCATCGTCAAAGGCATCCAAGAATCCGAAACGAATCACAATTACGAAGCGGCGGACTTGCAAGCTCAATTCGACCTGCAAAGCGCGGCGGACGGCGGCATTTACGAGGCGGCGGAAAAAGTTCGCAACAACAAAGACATTTTGCCCGCAAGCAATTTCGCAGGCGGTCGAAAAGAAAATCAAAAGTTGCTTGTGTCGCGCACCGTTAAAATTTCAAACAGGCAAATTCGCGTCGACGTTTGGGGCGAACGGCTCCGAGTTCAACATTACGAGCGACTGTATCCGTCATACAAAAAATCTGCCCGCGGCGGTGTCGAATACGGTTACGCGCTAATCAGCGTCGCCGAACTTGACAGCCCGCGTTTCGGCAAGGTTTATCGGCGCGCCTTCGCTTACGTCGTCGACGGTTACGGCAAAAATACTTTGAACGAAATCGTCGAACCGGACGAAAACGCCGACGAATACACCGTGCACTTCATGACACTGCCTTGAGCCGACACAAACAAAAACCCCCGACCGAAGTCGAGGGCTTTTTTTCGTGCGTTGACGTTTAATCGTCCATGTCGAAATCGAGGACGCCGCGCCCGAAGTGTGCAATTTCGCCGCGCTGAAACAAAACGTGCAAGTGCATGTTTTCGTCGAAGTAAAAACCTTCGGGATAACGCTTCAGCGGTAACGCACCGTCGCTCAACTTCCACGCGGTCTCACTTGCGGCGTTGTAAGCTTCCAGTTTGCGCGAAATGTCTTCGAGCGAAATTTTTTGCGCCAAATAATTCGTGTCCAAAAGTTCGCCCGTCGACAGCTTGAAATTGAGCGTGTGCGTTTTCGTCAGCGGGTGAGCCGGACCGTTGCGCCCGTATTTGTAATCGGTCAACAGGATGCTCAAAATGTCGGAGCCGCCCGCGTCGTTGCACATAACCGCGTAATTCGTGTTCATGACGTTGATGTCAATGCCGCGTTCGCGCCTGTCGGTTCGCACGCCCATGACGAAATTGTTCATGATGCCGTCAATCACGCGGTTGATTTTCGCGTCGACGGAAGTGTCGCCCGTGTGAACAATCGGGTACTTCAAATTGTCGTCGCCGTTGAAAATCGCTTCGTCAATCGTTGCCGCCGCGCCGCAGAAATTTTGCACGGTCAGCACCAAAGCGAAAATCGTTGCGAAAAATACTTGTCGCATGTCAATCACCTCGACGAAATTTTATTACGACACGTCGCCGAATTCAACAAACAGTTTTCGCGTATTGACTGCAGTTTTCATCGCGAAATCATTACGCATTAAGCATTTCGCATTTCGCATTACGCATTGCAGTTCACGCGTCCATGTCAACGTCGATAAAGCCCGCCGCGTACGGAGCAATTTCGTACTGTCCGAACAGGAAATGCACGTGTAAATTCTCGTCGAAGTAAAAGTACTCAGGATAATTTTTGAGCGGCAGAGCGTCGTCGAACAGCTGAATGCCTTCGCGTTCGGCGTGCGCACGAACTTTCGCCGTGATGTTGTCCAACTTAAATTTCGGATTGGAGCCGTCGCCTACGTCGATCAAGTAGCCGAGATTAATCTTCGCGCCCGAATCGGCGTTAAAATTGAGCGCGTGCTTGTACGTCGACGGGTGCGCCGCGCCTTCGTAGTAGACGCTTTCGGTCATGATGATGCTCAAAATGACGGTGTTGCCCGCACGGTTGCAAGGTACCTCAAAACTCGTGTACATGCCGCCGATTTTTTGGTCGTGGTACTGAACGGCGTAATGACAACCCTTGATGAAGTCGCGCATTTCGACGACAATCGCGTTGTTGATTTTTTCGTCGACTTCGGCGTTGCCCGTGTGAACAATCGGGTAAATCAAATTTTCGCTGCCGTTGTAATGCGCCGTTTCAACTTCGACTTGAGCGAAGCACAAACTTTGAAACGTCGCCAACAAAATCGCCAGCGTCATCAAAAAAACTTTTCGCATAACAATCACCTCGAACGGATTATAACACGCAGTCAAAGCGTTGCCGTAAAATCCGATTAAAAATTTTCCCGCAGACGTTGACTTGACGCGGCTCGGCGCGAAAAAATTTTTCCGCCCGCTTGACTTGTGAATTTCTGTGTTATAATCGACAATACTTATGACGACAACGAAAGGGAGATACGCATGAAATTTTTCAAACACCTTGCCTGCGCGGTGATTTTCAGCGTCGCGATTTTGGCGGGCACAAATTCTGTCGAGGCGGTTGACTATTACAGCGGGATTTACCAAACCGTCAGCCGCTACAACTCAAACGAAGTCGAATGCGACTGGATCACGCGGGCGATTTTGTACGCGTCGAGCGAATATCAGGTTGACCCGATTTTAATCACGGCGATTATGGAGGCGGAAAGCAACTTTGACTTCCACGCGACAAGTCCCGTCGGCGCAATCGGTTTAATGCAACTCATGCCCGAAACGGCGCGGGCAATCGGCGTCAACCCGCACAATCCGCTTGAAAACATCATCGGCGGCACGATTTACATCAAAAATCAACTCGGTCGCTTCCAAGATTGGGGCGCGTATTCGGTGACGGATGCCGTTGCGGCGTACAACGCGGGACCCGGTGCCGTCGAAAAGCACGGCGGCGTTCCCAATTACGCCGAAACCGTTCAATACGTCATCAACGTCGCACGCAACTACAAAAATCTTTTGTCGCTGATTCAGTCGTAAACCAAAGGTTCACCACCCAAGGAGGGATTTTCATGTCATCAACGGTTATCAAAAACAACATCCCCGCAATGATTGTGCTCGGCACGCTCACCAAAAATTCGGGCGGTATCGACAAGAGCCTCAAAAAAGCTTCGTCGGGCGAAAAAGTCACTTCCGCCGAAGACGACGCTTCCGCCTGGAGCATTTCCGAACGAATGCGCGTCAAAATGCGTTCAATCGGTCAGGCGACGCAGAACGCTCAAAACGACAACAGCTTAATGCAGACCGCCGAAGGTGCGCTCAATTCAACACTCGACATCCTGCGAAATCTCAAGGAACGCGCCGTAAACTCCGCCAACGACGCCAACACCGACGACGACCGCAAAATTTTGCAAAAGGAAGTCGACGGGCTGATTGACCAAGTCGACGACAACGCGCTTGTCACCTTCAACGGCAAAGCTTTAATCGACGGCACGCACAACAGTCAAACAATCAGTTTGCTGAACTCGTTCGCCAACGAAAGCCTAGGCAACAACATGGACGATCCGTTGATTCAGTGGACGAACAAAAACGGCGACAGTCTCGAAATCCAAAGCACCGACAAAATCATCATTTCCGCCGTGTGGCAGGGTAAAGCCTTCGTCAGCAGTGAGCCGCAGGAAATCGAAAACAAGGGCATCGTCGAGCTTCTTCAAGAATGGGAATCCGATACCGGCATTGGCGACGGCGTGCTTTGGTCGACGAACAGAAATTTTTACGGCATAGACGGTCAAGGTCGCGAAATCCCGACGCCCGGCGGCACTGTCGGTCAGCTAACGGGAGCAGCTACACCCGGAGCACCCGGCGGAGCACCCGGAGCACCGACATCCGGCGGCAATACTGTCGAAATCATTTCGCCGCGTGTGGGGCAAACCGACTACAACGTTCCGCCCGACGGCACGGTTGCACTCGATCATCAATTCGGCTCGTTTAACTTGAGCATTATCGACGCACAAGGCAACGTTCGCAAAACCGTCAACCGCTACGTCGACAACTTCAAGGAAGTTATCCGCGCACAAAACAAATCCGACGACAACGCGCTCAACTTC
>JAFVBP010000338.1 GCA_017479925.1 Selenomonadaceae bacterium
ATTATGAGAGTGCACGACGCAAACCGAATTTTGACGCAATTATCGCCCTTGCCGACTTCTTCAACGTGTCGACGGATTACTTGCTCGGTCGGACGGACAACCCTCAAGTTATGCGGGGCGCGTGATGACAATGACAATCGCTGAATCGCTTAAGCGTTTTCGTAAGGAGTTCGGCGTTACTCAACAGCAGGTCGCCGATTCCATTCAAATTGTGAAGCCCGCTTATCAAAAGTACGAGTACGGCAAGAACATTCCGTTGGCAACTGTGCTCGTCAAACTTGCGGACGCTTACAACGTGTCGGTTGATTACTTGCTTGGGCGAACCGACAATCCGCAGATCGCCGCGCCGCTCAAATGACGTAGCCGCCCGTGGCATTTCACACTGCAGTAAATTTTCGGCGCGTAGTTGGTTTTGAAAGGTCGCCCGCAGTGTGCACAACTTTTAATCATGTTAAACCTCCAACTGCCACGGCTTTGTTCGCGGCAACTTCATCACTTCCGACAACCAGAATTTGCGCTGTTCGGAGTTGACGTAAAGCGGCGTCAGAAGTCCCGCTTTGACGAGCTTGCCAATCGTGTCTTGTCCGACGCACAAAATCTTCGCCGCGTCTTTTGCGCGAATCAATCTGTCGGGCGGCTTAAGCAGCAGGTCTTTGCCGTCGAGATTCTTGAGCAATTCAAGGAACGGTTGAACCTCGGCGGCAATTTCCCGCAGCTGTTGTGCCTTGTCGACAAACTTGCCCAGCGCGTCCAAGTCAAGCGTTTTCATTGGCAGTCACCACGTCACACGGCGGTTTTTCTTTCAAGTCGTTGTGTGCACACAGCCCAAGCAGATAGTCGGCGTTGACGCAGAACAGCTTCGTCAAGGCGGCGACCGTGCTCAAGCCCGGCTCCAAAGTTCCGCTTTCAAAATTGTGATACAGCGTCGTCGGTATGTCCAAAATTTGGGCAATTTGAAAGTCGCTGAGACGGTACTTTTTGCGCAGTTCGCGGAGCCTTCGGATGAAAATTTCAGTTGTCGGCGACGGCTTGCCACTCGCGATAGTGTACGATGTAACTTTCGCCTTCGTGTAGGAGCCGAATTGACCGTCGTATTCGCTGAAAATCAGTTGCGCATTCGGATCGAAAGTCATGTTCTCATCGAACGAAAACACGAACGAGCCCGTTTCAAGCGCAGGTCTGTCGTCGCGGCGGTATCTGACGAAAATATTCATTTGCGACCTCCGACGTTGAATTGATTGCCGAAATCGTCTTGACTGTTGCCGAAGACGACGATTGAGTCCCCACCGACGGGGATTTTTTTGTCCGCGCTGAAGACATCTTCGACGACGAAATTGAGTTCGCAGTCGGGCTTCGTCGCCGCAATTTGACGGATGAGTTCGTAAGCTGTGCGCCAACTGCCGTCACGAGGCACGATTTTCACCGTGATTGTCATGGTTTCGCCTCCGTGTTCGGAACTTCCGCGCCGCCACTTTCAGGCAACGGAGTATTTGATTCATTTAAGTGAACGTCATCGGCAAAAAAAATCCGTTGCTGCTCTTCATACGATGAAAGTTTCAGCAAGTCGTAAAGCGCGGCAATTTCACTTGCCTTGAATTCGGTCAAGTTGGTCGCCTTCCTGTAAAAGCCCGTGTCGGACAATTTGAGCCGTCGGGACACTTCTTTTTGCGTCAAACCGGCTCGCTTAATTGCAAAATTGAGTAACAGAGTGTTTGTCAAGGTCTCACCTCCTGTTCACTTAAAAACCACAGCCAATTTACCACGTTGTGGACTCAAAGTCAACATTTTTGCAAGCAAAATAACTTTAAAGTTGAAAGACGCCTTGCCGCCGTGTATAATCAAAATAAACTTGTGCATTCGGAGAGGAGGCATCGCAATGTTGGAACTGTACAAGCGAATCCGCGACCGTCGCGAAGAACTGCACATGTCGCAGGACGAGCTGGCGAAAAAAGTCGGCTACAAGTCGCGCACGTCCATTCACAAAATTGAAACGGGCAGAACGGACTTGCCGCAATCGAAAGTAATGGAAATCGCTCAAGCTTTGTCGACCACACCCGAATATTTGATGGGCTGGACTGACTTTTTGACGCGTCGCATAACCGAAGACGAAGCCGAACTTGTCGACGGTTACCGCAAGTTGACTTTCGAGAAAAAACAGCTGGTCAAAGGCGTCGTTTTCCAATTCGGTGACCACAAGCCGAACAAAATCACCGCACCCGTCAGCGCGAAGGTCATCAACGGCAATTTGCACAACAGCGGCGGCAATTTCAACTCGCCCGTTTCGTCGCAATAAAAAAGCCCCCCACGCGGAGGAGCTGAAAGTTGCGCTCAACCGTTAAGCA
>JAFVBP010000339.1 GCA_017479925.1 Selenomonadaceae bacterium
GCGCACGCTGGGCGACAAAAAATTTTGCACGGCGGTCAATTTCGCTCCGCGCAACGTTCCGAAGCCCGAAAAAATTTTTGACGGTGCGAAGAAAATTTTCGGCAACTACCCCGACGAGAAAAAATTCTTCAGACCGACGGAGGCTGTGATTTATGAGTTTTAAGGCAGCGGCAAGCGATTTCGACGGCACGATTTACCGCAACGAAAAAATTTCCGACGACGACATTGCGGCGGTTCGTGCGTGGCGTGCGGCGGGCAACAAGTTCGGCATCGTCACGGGTCGTGCTTTCATCATGCTTGAGCCGCTGTTGAAACTTTTCGGCCTCGAAACGGACTTCAATATCTGTTGTAACGGAGCGGCGATTTACGACGGCGACGGGCGAATCATCTTCCAAGCCGAACTTGAGCCGAAACTTTTGCTCGACATCATGAACGAGCCGTGCGCATTGCCGACGTTCCATTTCGCATTCGAGGCGGCCGACGAAGTTTTTTGCGCACGCGTCCAAGGCAATTCGTGGGTTCTGCGCGAGGAAAAACGTTGGAATTTCCCTGTGACAATCGTCGACGACACGCAGGTTCCGACAATCTCGAAGCCGATTAATCAGCTTGCGTTGGACTTTTCGTCGCCCGACGAGGCTTTGATTGCGGCGGACATGCTCAACGCAAAGTTTGGCGACAAAATCCGTGCGCAGAAAAATACGCACAGCCTTGACATCGTGCCTGCGGGCGTCAACAAAGCTCAAGGCGTCGAAAATCTTTTGCAACTCATGAATTGGCGCGACGCGAAAGTTTTCGTAATAGGCGACGAGTCGAACGATTTACCCATGATAAAAAATTTCGGCGGCTACACCGTCTCGACGGCAAAAGATTTCGTCAAGCGTGAGGCGACGGCGGTTTTCGATTCCGTCGGCGACATGCTGAACAATTTCCGCGACGCTTAGCAGGAAAAATTTTTCGTTGCCCGAATAAGTTCAGCAACAAATTTTCGGAGGAGATCAATATGACCAAGGTAAGCATTCGCAACATGATGTTTTACGGCTTTCACGGCCGCTACGAGTACGAGCGCGAACAGGGTCAAAAATTTTACTTCGACGTCGAGCTGATAACCTACGAAGACAAGTCGATTGACACCGACAACATCGACGAGACCACCGACACCGCGCACATTTACGACGTGATCAAGGAAGTCAACGAAAACAAACGCTTCCAAGTTTTGGCGGCACTTTGCGCGACAATCGGCGACAAGATTCTTGAGAAGTTCCCCAACGTCGACGAGGTTTTGGTTCGCATTCGCAAGCCGAACGTCCCGATTCCCGGTCCGATGGATTACGTCGAAGTCGAAGTCAACCGCAAGCGCAAATAAACTTCGCGGCGCGGAATTTTTTTTCTTGACAAAGCGAAACTGTGTGCTTATAATGCGTTTCGTTAGTCAAGCGGCTGACGCAAGCGGAAGTAGCTCAGTGGTAGAGCACCACCTTGCCAAGGTGGGGGTCGCGAGTTCGAGCCTCGTTTTCCGCTCCAGTGCGGACATAGCTCATCTGGTAGAGCGCAACCTTGCCAAGGTTGAGGTAGCGAGTTCGAGCCTCGTTGTCCGCTCCAATTTTTTTTGACAGCATCAAGTCCTGAAGAATTGCGGACCTATAGCTCAGTTGGTTAGAGCAACCGGCTCATAACCGGTCGGTCCCAGGTTCAAGTCCTGGTGGGTCCACCATTAGGATTTACGGACGAAATATATGTGGCCTTGTAGCTCAGCTGGATTAGAGTATTTGACTACGAATCAAAGGGTCGGGGGTTCGAGTCCCTCCAAGGTCACCATGTGGGTAGGTAGCGAAGTGGCTAAACGCGGCGGACTGTAAATCCGCTCCCCCTGGGTACGATGGTTCGAATCCATCCCTGCCCACCAAAATGAAAATCAAACGTCGTCGAAAGGCGGCGTTTTTTCGTTGACGATTTCGGTGCGTCACATATCCGACGCGGTTTGAACGCCAACGCGCAATTCGCAATGACGGCGCGAATTAATTACGCATTAAAAAAACTCCCCGACGGTCGACGTGACTGCCGAGGAGTTTTTTGTCGAAGTCGTGATTTACAAGACGATATGCGCCATTACGAAGCCGACGCAACAGCCGCTCACGACACCGATTAAACCGGGTATCATGAACGAGTGATTCAAAATGTACTTGCCGATTCGCGTCGTGCCCGAACGGTCAAAGCCGATACAAGCAAGGTCGGACGGATACGTCGGCAGGAAGAAGTAACCGTAACACGCGCTGATAAACGACATGATAATCACGGGATCCATGCCGACACTCAACGCCATTGGGAACACGATTGCGATAGCCGCCGCCTGCGAGTTGACGAGTTTCGACGTTAAAAACGCGATAATCGCGAACGCCCACGGATAATCGGCGACCGCATTGCCGAGGAAATCTTTCAGGAACGCCATGTGCGCGCCGAAGCAGGTATTCGCCATCCATGCGACGCCGTAAACCGAAACGAGCGCGACGATACCCGATTTGAAGACTTGGCTGTTGCCGACATCTTTGGCTTTGACTTTGCAGACGAACAAAATCGTCGCCGCGACGAGCAACATGACCATCTGGATAACCGCCGTCATTGAAATCGGTTTCATGTCGCCTTTCGCGTTCGGGAAGTGCGGCAACAAGTCAGGGAAGTTGCCCAACGCCGCGATAATCAGAATGCCCGCGAAGAAGATATACATTGCGTGATAGAAACTCGGCGGAAGTTCCTTGTCCATGAGCGATTCACTGTCGCCGTAGACATATTCGCGGTTCGTCGGGTCTTTGATGAATTCTTGAAAGCGTTCGTCTTTGTCGAGGTCTTTGCCGCGACGATAACTCCAAATTGCCGCGCACAGTACGCCTATACCCGTTGCGGGCATTGCCACAGCCAAAATCTGCAACACGGTGTAGTTGTGACCCGCCGTCGCCATGAAGCCGACGATTGACACGATAGCGACCGACACGGGCGACGCGCAAATTCCCATCTGCGACGCAACCGACGCGACCGCCATCGGTCGTTCGGGGCGAATGTTTTGCTTAATCGCAATGTCGTAGATAATCGGGAACATCGTATAAACGACGTGACCCGTGCCGCACAGCACCGTTAAAAACCACGTCGTTAACGGCGCAAGAATCGTGACGTGCTTAGGATTGTTGCGCAGGAATTTTTCCGCGTATTTGAGCATAACCGTTAAGCCGCCCGAAGTTTGCAGAAAACCCGCGCAGGTGACGACCGCCAAAATCGTCAGCATAACGTCAATCGGCGGCGTGCCGGGCTTGTAGCCGAATACGAATGTGTAAATTACGAGACCGATACCGCTTATGACCGCAAGCCCGATACCGCCGTGACGCACGCCGACAATCAAGCACGCCAACAGCACCATAAATCCCAAAAACATCTCCATAAAAATCACCTCTCCTAAAACAAAATACTTGACGACGGCAATTTTATTCGTTACGCTTTGGGCAATTCCTGCAACATAGCGGGCATTTATTTTGAAATAAGGTGGCGAACTCTCATGGGATTTTTCGACGAAATTGCCGATACGTTCAAAGTCATGAAAGACATCGTCGGCGGCGGAATTGACGCGTACAAAGCCGGCGAAAAGCTCGACGAATTGATTGAGCTAACCGTCAAAAAATACGGCGACGCTTTGACCGACGACGAACGCAACTTGCACAAACAATTCAAACGTGCGGCGAAAACTTACGACGACAACGACGACAGCGACAAAAACGACGCCTTGCTCGAAAAAATGGAGGACGCCCGACTTGCTTTCCTCGACGCGGTTGCGAAAAATTCTTCGTTGCCGCAGAATCTTCGCGACGAAATCACAGCCGCCGTCGCCGACTTCAAACGTGCGGAAAATCGTGCGCTCGACAGCTTTGGCGAAACCGCCGAAAAATACGCCGAGACCGACGAACAGCGCGCCGACATCCGCAAAACCGTCGACGAACACAAACGCAAATAATTTCGTTGCCGCAAAAAAAATTTCCCCGACAGTCAACCGACCGTCGGGGATTTTTTTATTGACGTGAACGCCAATCGCAAGTGTAATTCCGGCCGTCATGGATGACGGCCGCACGCCGCGTATGATACAGGATGTATCATGCGGCGCAGAAGAGTTGCGGCTAACGACAACGTGCGGATAGCCTCAGCTGTCGCCCGCCGCGTAGGCGCGTCTTTCTTTGGTTACTTTCTTTCCACGCGGAAAGAAAGTAACGTTTAACAACGCCTGTCGTGCGCAACGACGAAAAGTAACACTCACCGCAGGTTCCGCGACGGGATTGAAGACTTGCCGAACTTCACGATTGAAAACGCGTAAGCCGCCGAAGCGACAGCCGCCAAAACGTAGCTGATCGTGTAGCTCAATCCGAAGCCAATCGGCGCGTGGAAAATGTACGTCGCGACAACGTACATGTAAAACGTCCCCGGCAACAGCGCGACAAGATACGGCATTTTATTGCGAATCATGTAAACCGTAATCATCGCGAAGGCAAAAACCGCAATCGTTTCGTTCGCCCAGGAGAAATATCGCCACAAAATCGCAAAGCCGCTCGCGTCGCTTTTGGCGAAGTAAAGCACCATGCCGACAACCGCGAAAATCGTCATTGCAAGCAGGAATTTGTTCGCGCTTTCCCGATTGTCGAGTTTGAGCGCGTCGCCGAGCATAATTCGCAACGACCTTAAAGCCGTGTCGCCCGACGTAATCGCCAAGACAATGACGCCCAAAACCGCAACCATGCCGCCGATACTTCCGAGCATGTCTTGAGCGATAATGCCGACGACAACCGCCGCCTGCTTGAACAAATTTTCGTTAGTGGCAATACCGCTGTTGACTGCACCCATTGCCGCGCCTGCCCAGCTCATGGCGATAAAACCTTCGGCAATCATCGTGTTGTAGTAAACGATCCGACCGTGTTTTTCGTTCGTGACGGTTCGGGCAATCATTGTCGCCTGCGTGGAGTGAAAGCCCGACGTTATTCCGCACGCAACGGTAATGAAAAATATCGGAATGAAGTTTTCGCCGTACGGGTGAATGTTGGCAATGCCCGTCTCCCAAACTTCGGTAAGCTGATAGCCGTTGACGAACAGTCCGAAGAAAATTCCGACCGCACTCAACAGCAATATCGCGCCGAAAAGCGGGTAGATGCGCCCGATAATTTTGTCAATCGGCAGCAACGTCGCAAGCAGGTAATAGGTGAAAATGACGCCGTAAACCGCGACGACCTTCAGCGTGAGCGTTGACGCGTCCTCGTGCAAAATGTGCGCGACGAACAAATCGCCCGGCGTGTAAATAAAGACCGTGCCGACCAGCAACATCAAAAAGCACACGAAGACGTTATAAACGCTGTAAACGCCGCCGCCGAGAAAACGTCTGATTAACGCGGGCATTTGTTCGCCGCTGTTGCGAAGTGAAATCATGCCGCTCATGTAATCGTGAACCGCGCCGCCGAGCACGCAACCGATTGGAATCGTGATAAACGCAATCGGTCCGAAAAGTATGCCTTGAATCGGTCCGAGCACGGGACCCGTACCGGCAATGTTGAGCAGCTCAATCAGGCAGTTTTTCCACTTGTTCATCGGCACGAAGTCAACGTTGTCGCGCAGACGAATCGCGGGCGTTTGAACGGCGTCACTCGGTCTCATGAAACGTTCGCAGAAACTGCCGTAAATCGCCGCACCGACAATCAAAATCACCAGCCCGATTAAAAACGTAATCAAAATTTGTCACCTCCGCGACAAATCAACTTTTGGTGGACTCGGCGGCCTTGTTCACTTCGGCAATGGAAGTTTCAATTTCTTCCATTTTGTACGCCTCGATGATGTCGCCTTCGCGGAAGTCACGGTAATCGACAATCGAAATGCCGCACTCGTAGCCTGCCGCGACTTCTTTGACTTCGTCTTTGAAACGGCGCAACGAATCAATTTCGCCGTCAAAAACTTCGATGTTGTCGCGCAGAATGCGAATCTTGCTGTTGTTGAAAATTTTGCCTTCAAGCACGTAGGAGCCGGCAACGAGAGCTTTGCTGAACTTCATGACTTTGCGAATTTCAACGCGACCTTGAATGACTTCCTTGAACTTCGGCGCGAGCAAACCGCTCATTGCGTCTTCAACGTCGTGAATGGCGTCGTAAATGACGCGGTACGTGCGGATGTCGATATTTTCCGTCGCCGCCGCCTTGCGAGCGTTGTTGTCGGGGCGCACGTTGAAACCGATAATCAGCGCGTTCGCCGACGAGGCAAGCATAACGTCGTTTTCGGAAATTGCGCCAACGCCCGAATGCGTGATATTAACGCGAACTTCGTCGTTTTTGTTGAGCGACAGGAGCGAACTCGACAACGCCTCGACGGAACCTTGCACGTCCGCTTTGACGACGATATTCAAATCTTTAATTTCGCCCGCTTTAATCTGCGTGAACAAATCGTCAAGCGAAACTTTCTTCGACTTGATAAGCGCGTTGCGACGTTGTTCGATTCGGTGTTCGGCGATTGACTTGGCAAGTTTTTCGTCAAGCGCGGCAAGAATGTCGCCCGCCGCAGGAACGTCGTTCAAGCCCAAAACTTCGACGGGAACGCTGGGACCCGCCTTTTTGAGATTGTCGCCGCGTTCGTTCATCATTGCGCGAACTTTGCCGTAAGTCGTGCCCGCAACAATCGAGTCACCGATTCTGAGCGTGCCTTTTTGCACCAAAACCGTCGCGACGGGTCCGCGTCCTTTGTCGAGTTCGGCTTCGATAATGACGCCGCGAGCTTCGCGATTCGGATTGGCTTTGAATTCCTGCACGTCGGCTTCAAAAAGAATTTCTTCGAGCAAGTCGTTGATGCCGAGATTTTTCTTCGCGGAAACTTCAACCATGGTCGTGTTGCCGCCGAAGTCACGCGAAACAAGCCCGTGTTCGAGCAGTTCCTGTTTGACGCGCATTGGATTGGCACCGGGCTTGTCGATTTTGTTAATCGCGACGATAATTGAAACTCCCGCCGACTTCGCGTGATTAATCGCTTCGACGGTCTGCGGCATGACGCCGTCATCAGCCGCGACAACCAAAATCGCAATGTCGGTAACCTGCGCGCCGCGAGCACGCATTGCCGTAAAAGCTTCGTGACCGGGCGTGTCCAAAAATACAATCTTGCGGTCGTTGCAGATGACTTGGTACGCGCCGATATGCTGAGTTATGCCGCCTGCTTCGGTTGAGGTGACGTGCGATTTTCGGATAACGTCAAGCAGTGAAGTTTTGCCGTGATCGACGTGACCCATGACCGTGACGACGGGCGGACGAAGTTTCATTGTCGCGGGGTCGTCTTCGATTTCGGGAATGACCGTCGGATCGACTTCGGGCGGAAGTTCTTCGGCAGTGACGCCAAACTCCGCGGCAACGAGCGCGGCGGAGTCAAAGTCAATTTCCTGGTTAATCGTCGCGAAAACGCCCATAAGCATAAGTTTCTTGATGACTTCGGTAGCCGTGCAACTCATCTTGCTTGCGAGGTCTTTGACGGCGATACTTTCGCCAACTTTGATGTGCGTCGGACGTGCAATTTCGACCTTGTGAACGGGCGCGGGTGCAGGACGATTTTTTTTGCGTGCAGGACGCGGCGGACGTTTATCCGTCGATTGTGCCGCTTGAGTTTTGGCGGCTTCCTTCGCGTTGGCGGGATTGCGACGGTTTTGATTGCGATTGCGTGCGTTTTTGCTTGAGCCGTCTTCGCGCTGCCGTTCGCCGCGATTTTTGCGACTGTCACGGTCGCCGCGTTCCGTGCGATTATCCTGCGTCGCCTGCGCGGGACGAGATTCCTGCGGACGGTCTTGACGCGATTCCTGCCGACGGTTGTCGCGAGGACGATTGTCGCCGCGCGCTTCCTGCGAACGTTCGCGACGTTGTTCGGGACGCGCTTCCTGCTGTCGGTCTTGACGCGGTTCCTGCCGCCGATTGTCGCGCTGTTGCTGTTGCTGTTGAGCTTTCGGCTGTTGCTGTTGAGTTTTCGGCTGTTGTTGTTGCTGTTGAGCTTTCGACTGTTGCTGTTGTTGAGCTTTCGGCTGTTGCTGTTGCTGTTGAGTTTTCGGCTGTTGCTGTTGTTGAGCTTTCGACGGCTGCTGTTGTTGAGCTTTCGACGGCTGCTGTTGTTGAGCTTTCGGCTGTTGCTGTTGAGTTTTCGGCTGTTGCTGTTGAGCTTTCGGCTGTTGCTGTTGAGCTTTCGACGGTTGCTGTTGAGCTTTCGACGGTTGCTGTTGAGCTTTCGGCTGTTGCTGCTTGCCTTGAGGACGACCGTCGGTTTTTTGCGCGGGCTTTTGAGTTTTCGCCTGCGGTTGAGCTTTGGCTTCGGGCTTGACTTCGGCTTTCGGCTCGACTTTGGGCGGCTCGACTTTCGGTTTCGTGCGTCGGGCGAATTGCGCCTTGACCAGCTCGTAAGCTTCGGCATCCACGCCGCTGAAACGGTTTTTGACTTTAATCTTGCGCTTCGTGAGAAAGTCAATGATGACTTGAACATCCTGATTGAATTCGTTCGCCATGTCAAAGATTCTGTACTTGATCGGTTTTGACATAGATCCACCCCCGTTGGAAAATTTTTTGGTTACATGAGATTGTTCTCCTTTACGAAGAATATTTCAAACCGCCGGCAACGTGACGTTGCATCCAATTGGAGCCACCCGCGACGTTGACGATAATCAAACTTTGTCGCCGCACGTCGTCAAGCTGTCGATTGTCATACAAATTTCGTCGTAGATTTCGCTCGGCAGTTTGGTTTTAAAAGTTTTGTCGAAGCCGTGACGTTTTTTCAATGTCGCCGCGCAGGTTCGGGACTTGCAAACGTAAGCACCGCGCCCGAAAATTTTCGTCGCACCGTCGATTGAAATTTTGCCGTCGGAAGTTTTGACGACACGCAACAATTCGGACTTGTGACGAACTTGCCTGCACACGACGCAACGACGCATCTCAATCGGTTTCGTCGCGGTACCTTTGGCACTTTTGCCGCGTGACATGACAATCACCGTTTGGCTTTCTTCTGCCGCGGCTTGACAACTGCCATTGCGTCGGAAATGTCGACTTCGTGCATGTCGTACGGCAATAAGTCTTCTTGCGACTGCTTGAAACTTTTGATGTCGATTTTCCAGCCCGTGAGTTTGGCGGCAAGTCGTGCGTTTTGACCTTCCTTGCCGATAGCCAAACTCAGCTGATTGTCGGGCACGACGACGCGACAATTTTTGTCTTCGTCACTGACCGCGACGCTGATAATTTTCGACGGACTCAAGGCGTTGGCAATGTAAACGCCGGGCTTCGGACTCCATTCGACGATGTCAAGTTTTTCGTCGCCCAACTCGTCCATAATCGATTGAATTCGCACGCCGCGTTGACCGATGCACGAACCGACCGCGTCGACATTCGGGTCTTTGGACATGACGGCGACTTTCGAGCGCGCACCGGCTTCACGAGCCACGCCGCGAATTTCGATGATGCCTTCCTGAATTTCGGGCACTTCGATTTCAACCAGACGGCGCAGGAACGCGGGATGTGTTCGCGACAGGTAAACTTGCGGACCTTTGCCGCCTTTTTTGACTTCGGCAATGTAAGCGCGCAACATGTCGCCCGGCTGAAAATCTTCGCCCGCAACCTGTTCGCTGGGCACCAAAATCGCTTCGGTTTTGCCGACTTCGACAATCAAATTGCCGTCCTCTTCGCGCAGAACACGACCTTTGACGATGTCGCTGTCGCGGTTGCTGAATTCGTCGTAGATAACGCCGCGTTCGGCTTCGCGCAATTTCTGCACGACGAATTGTTTTGCCGCCTGTGCCGCGATTCGACCGAAATTTTTCGGCGTGACTTCAATCTCGACCACGTCGTCAATTTCGCAACCGGGGCTGATTTTTTGCGCGTCTTCCAACGAAATTTCAATCACGGGATCTTCGACGGTTTCGACAACGCTTTTGAGCGCGAAGACGTGAAAACTGCCGTCGTCGCGGTTAATTTCGACTTCGACGTTGTCGTCTTTGTTGAAATTTTTCTTGTAGGCGAACTTGAGCGCAGATTCGACCGCGTCAAAAAGCACGTCGGGCGAAATTTCTTTTTCGGCGCACAGGTCAGCCAGCGCGTCAATCAGGCTCAAGTTTTCTTTCTTTCTTCTTCCGGCCAAGTAAATTCTTCCTCCGTTCAAGGTGAATCAAAAATCTATGTGTAATCTGACAAGCGCGATTTTTTCACGCGGCAACGGTTCAATGTCTTTGAGACGCAAAAATTCTTCGTCGCGACCGACAAGTTCACCGACAAAAAGTTTCTTGCCGTCAAGCGGCGCGTAAAGCGTCACG
Source organism: Selenomonadaceae bacterium (assembly GCA_017479925.1). Taxonomy (GTDB): domain Bacteria; phylum Bacillota; class Negativicutes; order Selenomonadales; family Selenomonadaceae; genus Quinella. Next base: position 10,325 of record JAFVBP010000339.1, read on the forward strand.
TCGACAAGCTTGCCTGCTTCGCGAATAAAATCTTTGTCTTTCTTCAAAATGCGGTCAATGCCGGGCGACGAAACTTCCAAAATGTACGAGCCGCTTACAATGTCCGTCGCGTCAAGGCGTTCGCTCAAACGTTCGCTCAAAGCTTGGCAGTCGTCCAAATCGATGCCGCCTTGCTTGTCCACGAAAACTCGCAGATACCAATCGCGTTCCTTGACATACTCCACGTCGACAAGCTCAAAATCCGTGTCCGCCAAAATTTCCGCCATCAAACTTTCAACTTGCGTTTCGACTTTGCTCAATCGCTCACCCCCGAAA
>JAFVBP010000340.1 GCA_017479925.1 Selenomonadaceae bacterium
CCGTTGCTTTTGACTGAAGCGTCCGTGAGTTCGCCGCCGACAATCGAAAGCAGGTCGCTCGCCGCGTAATTGACGATAATGTCGTTGCCGCCCGTCGTTTCGTGGACAAAAATATCGGTACCGTTGCCGCCCGTGAGCGTGTCTCTGCCTGCGCCGCCGTTCAATGTGGAGCCAAATTCGCCCGCGAAAATTTTGTTGGACTTGTCGTTGCCTGTGACGTTGACGGCCGCCGAAACTTCCGACGCGTCAATCGTGATGAGCTTTGATAAATTCGCCGCGCTGAAAGAAGTCGCCGCCGAAGTCAACGTTGCCGAAGTCTGCGCGCTGTTCAATATCGCGTGGTCGGTGAAGCGGTAAGTTGTCGTCTTATCGCCGAGGAAAGAAATTTTTTTGTCGACGCCGTTCGCAATCGTCATTGAATCGCCGTCGCCGAAACTCAAAATCAAGTCGTCGCCCGAAGTCGCCGCGTCTTCAAGTGCCGCGCCGAGCAAGCTGATTTTGTCCGCGCCCGTGCCGTAGTCGGTGATTAACATTTCGCCCGACGCGTAGACGAAAATATCTGTGCCCGCGCCGCCCGTGATTGTCGCGTTGCCGTTGCTTGAAAGGGTGTCGTTGCCTTTGCCGCCATCGATTGAAACGTTGTCGCCCGTGTTGATAACGCGATCTGCACCCGCGCCCGCGCTGATTGAAACGTTGTCGCCTTCGCTGTAGATGTAATCTTCGCCGTCGTCGCCGTTGAGCGTAACGTTGGCACCGTTGTTGCTCAGGAAATCATCGCCTGCGCCCGCGTCAATCGTGACAGACGTGCCCGTATTGGTAATTTCGTCGTTGCCCGTGCCGCCGCTGATTGAAACGTTGTTGCCCGTGTTGCCGATTTTGTCCGCACCCGTGCCCGCGTCAATCGTGACAGACGTGCCCGTGTTGATAATGTTGTCGTCACCGTAGCCCGCGCTGATTGAAACGTCGCTACTCGTGTTGATAATGTTGTCGTCACCTGAGCCCGCGCTGATTGAAACGTTCGTGCCGTCTTTGTTGTAGATGTAATCTGCGCCGTCGTCGCCGCTGAGCGTAACGTTGCTGCCGCTGTTGATGATGTAGTCGTCACCTTTGCCGCCGCTGATTGAAACGTTCGTGCCGCCTTCGTTGCTGATGTAATCTGCGCCGTCGTCGCCGCTGAGCGTAACGTTGCTGCCGCTGTTGATAATGTCGTCGTCACCTTTGCCGCCGTTGATTGAAACGTTCGTGCCGCCTTCGTTGTAGATGTAGTCGTTGCCCGCCGCGCCGTCGATTGTGACGTAATCGCCGCTGTTTGTGATTGAATCGTCGTACTTCGAGCCGGTTATCAGCGTGTCGTCCGTCGCGTTCGCCAAAGTTATCGCAGTCGTCGACGAAGTGCCGCCGCCCGTTGACGAGGTGCCGCCGCTCAACGTGCCGACGATATTCAACGCGGAAAGGTTTGCGCTGTCCTTGACGAAAACTGAATCGTCGCCGACGGTCAAGATGATGTCGTCGCCCGAAGCCGTCGAAGAATACGCGCTGCCCGAAATCGAAATCGTGTCGTCCGCGCCGAAGCCGTAAATTGTATCGTCGCCGTCGCCCGACGCGTATTGAATCACGTTGTCCGCCGTGCTTGAACTCAAGCTGATTCGATCGTCGCCCGTGCCGCCGTTAATCGTGACGTTCGATCCGCTGTTTGAAATCGAATCGTCGTAAGCCGTGCCCGTCAACAGCGTGTTGCCCGTCGTGTTGGCAATGGTGACTGCGGTTTCCGTCGACGAACCGTCCGTTTCGCTTGTGCCGTCGAGGACAGTGTTGTTGACGTAAAGATTATAGCTGCCCGTGATGACGTTCGCCGCCGTGCCGCTGAAACTTGTGATGTAAGTGTCGCCTTCGAGGTACCATTTGCTTGACGAGTCGAGCGAAACGTTGACCGTGCCGACAGTCGTTGAAATTGTCGTGCCGCTTGCGTCGGTGATTGAGCCGCCGATTTTGCCCGTGAAAGTCGAGCCGCCCGTCAAGTTCAACGTCAAAGTCGAATCGTCGCCGACCAAAATATCGCCGTCGAGAGTTTGACCCGAAGCGTTAAGCGTGGCAATGTTCGAGGCACCCGACCAGCCGTCTTTGCACACGCTTAACAAAACGTCGTCGCTGCTGTTGGTGATTGTGACGCCGTTCAAGCTGATGACCGCAGGCGTGTTGGTGACGTGGAACAGGTGTCCGCTTGTGTTGACGAGTTGCCCGCCCGTCATGCTGAAAGTCGAGGTGCCCGAAGCCGCGTCGCCCGAATTCGATTGATACAGAATCACCGCGTCGAGGAATTGCGCGTTGCCGTTGGTCTTCGTGTTGGAAGCCGTCAAAGTGCAGTTGTTCAAGACGACGGAATTTTGACCTTCAATGCAGACGCCTTCGGACAGCTTTGAAGTCAACGACGCGCCTTCGACGGTGATGTTGGCGGTTGAGTAAATCGCGGGCGAGCCAAGTCCGCTTGAAGTGTACGTGCCGCCGCTGACTGAAACCGTGCCGCCGCCTCTGTCGGTGCGAATGGGTGCGCTTGATTCGCCCGTCGTGGTGATTGTCAAATTTTTCGCAACGGTCTTGCCGCCGCCGGTCGTCATGATACCGCCCGAACCGTTCGCCGAAGTTTGAATCGTCGTGCCGGAAACGTAAACGGTCGTGCCGTCGCCTGAGGCGGAGTTGTTGCCGCCGTTGCCGCCGTAGCTGAAAATGCCGTTGCCGCCCGCGCCGCTTGAAGTGATTGTGCCGCCCGTGATTGAAGTCGTGCCGCCGCCCATTGCAAGGACAGCCGCGTTGACGCCGTAGAAGTTGTATTCGTCCGACGCCATTTCGGGACCGCCGCTTTTGGTGACGGTCGGATTTACGAGATTAACGGTACCGCTTGACAAGCTGACCAAAATCGCGTTTTCGTCGCTCGTCGTCGACGTGTAAGTTTTACCCGATTGAGTTGTTGCGGCGGTGATTGAAGTTGCCGCGCTGTAGCTCACCGTGCTTGTGTTGTTGTCGTCCATGGTTGTTCGTCTCCTTGAAGTTTGTGCGCGTTGTGTTACTTTCTTTTGGCAGCAAAAGACCCGCTTTAAAAGCGGGGGAACAATTTGGTTAGCCGATTCGCCAATCGAACGACAACGCCAACCAAATTGGATGCAACGTCTACGTTGCCCAAAGAAAATTGCGCCCGCTACGATACATCCTGTATCGTGCGCGTGCGGTGCGGCCGACATCCATGTCGGCCGGATTTTCGCTTGCGGTTGTTGTCAGCCGGCAAGTTCGCTCAACATGTCTTCGCGGGTGATGGCGTAGGTGCCCGATTTTCGCAGGACAATGCCCGCCGCGACGTTTGCGATATACGCGCCGTCGACGGGCTTAAGTCCGCCCGCAAGTGCCATTGCGAAAACCGCCGTGACCGTGTCGGAGGCACCTGCGCTGTCGAAAACTTCCTGCACGCGTGTCGGCAGGTGTGCAACTTCGTCGTCGGTGACAAGCGTAATGCCCGAAGCCGAGCGCGTCGCCAAAACGTTTTTGATCTGAAATTTGCGCATGATGTAACGTCCCGCACGTTCGGCAGCGTCGTCGTCGTCGGTCGGTATCGGGCTCAAAAGAATTTTGTTGATTTTCGCGACGTTGGGCGTGACGTAATCGGCATTGGCGTATTTAATCCACTGTTGACCGTACGGCATGACGACAACGGGCACGCCGTGGTTGTGCGCGGCACGAATCACCGAAGCGCAAAATCTTTCCGTGCAAACGCCTTTTTCGTAATCAGCCAAGACAATCGCGTCGAGGCTGTCGTTGAGTCGCCGTTCGACGAAACTTTTCAACGCGTCGTATTGTTCGTCGGAGCGCGGAGCCATGTCCTCAAAATCCATGCGAAACATTTGCACGTGCCCGCTCATGATGCGAACTTTTGTCGTCGTCGGCCATTCGGTCGCGATTAAGCCGTCCTGGTCGATGCCGCTTTCGTAAAGTTGCGTGGAGAGCGTCTCGAAATTGTGATCGTCGCCGACGAAGCCCGCCACCGAAGTTTGACAGCCGAGCGTCGCCAAGTTGTTGGCAATGTTCGCCGCCGCGCCGAGCGAAGTTTTGCGCTTGACGATTTTGGCGACGGGAACGGGCGCGTCGCTTGCGAATTTCTTCACGTCGCCGTAATAATATTTGTCCATCATGATGTCGCCGATAACGAGCACTTTGCACTTGCCGACTTTCGTCGCGAAAAATTTCTGCCAGTCGTCTTTGTTCATGTGGTCGCCTCCCGAAAAAATTTGGCGGCATTATATCACGCAACCGGCTTTGTCGTAAACGGCAGGAATTGCTTGACGTTTGCCGAAATTTCCCGCCGAGGTGATTGACATGAACGAACTTGAATTGAAGTACGGTTGCAACCCGAATCAGAAGCCCGCAAAAGTTTTCGTCGAGTCGGGTGAATTGCCGTTCGAGGTGCTCAACGGTCGCCCCGGCTACATAAATTTGTTGGACGCGCTCAACGGTTGGCAACTTGTCCGCGAACTGCGCGAGGCGACGAATTTGCCCGCCGCCGCAAGTTTCAAGCACGTAAGTCCCGCGGGTGCCGCCGTCGGTGAGCCGCTTGACGACGTGCTCAAAAAAATTTACTTCGCCGACTTCGATTTGTCCGCGCAGGCTGCCGCTTACGTTCGGGCACGCGGAGCCGACCGAATGAGTTCTTACGGCGATTTCGCGATTTTGTCGGACGAGTGCGACGAGCCGACTGCCCGTTACCTGAAACGCGAAGTCAGCGACGGGATTATCGCGCCGAGTTTCACGCCCGAAGCGTTGGAGATTTTGAAGTCCAAACGCAAAGGCAATTATCTGGTGCTCAAGATGAATCCCGATTACGAGCCGCCCGAAGTCGAACGCAAACAGATTTTCGGCGTGACTTTCGAGCAACGGCGCAACGATGTCAAAATTTCGGACGACTGCTTGACGGACGTTCCGACCGCGAACAAAAATTTCACGCCCGAAGCCCGTCGCGATTTGTTCGTCGCACTCATTACACTCAAATACACGCAGTCGAATTCGGTTTGTTACGCGAAAGGCGGGCAAGCTATCGGCGTCGGCGCGGGACAGCAAAGTCGCGTTCACTGCACACGCCTTGCCGGCAACAAAGCCGATTACTGGTTCCTGCGACAGTGCCCGAAAGTTTTGGAGTTGCCGTTTAAGCCGAAAGTCAAGCGTCCCGACCGCGACAACGCGATTGACGTTTACCTCGGCGGCGAAACTTTTGACGATACGTGGCAAAATCTGTTCACGGTGAAGCCCGACCCGTTGACCCTCGACGAAAAAATTTCGTGGCTTGCGAATCTGCGCGGAGTTTCGTTGGCGTCGGATGCGTTTTTCCCGTTCGGCGACAATATCGAACGTGCGCATAAGTCCGGCGTCGAATTCATTGCGCAGACGGGCGGCTCAATCCGCGACGACAACGTTATCGAAACGTGCGACAAATACGGCATTGCAATGGCGTTCACGCACGTCAGATTGTTCCACCACTGAGCCATGAATTTCGCCAATCACGCAAACGAAAGAATTCGTCGCGCATATCAAACCGCCGTCGAAGCGCACCGCGGGCAAGTCGACAAGGCGGGCGTCGATTACATCAATCATCCGTTGACCGTCGCAGCGCAGGTTGAAGACGACGTTTCGGCGGTAATTGTCGCCCTGTTGCACGACACGGTTGAGGACACGGCTTTGACTTTGGACGAGTTGCGCACGAAAATTCCGCTCACCGAAGCCGAAGCCGAAGCTTTGACACTGTTGACGCACGACGAATCGGTTCCGTATCTTGAATACGTCGCGGCGATAAAATCGAATCCGTTGGCAAGGCGCGTGAAAATTGCCGATCTTCGACACAATTCCGACTTGACGCGAATCGACAATCCGTCGCCGAAAGATTTTACCCGCGTCGAAAAATATCGTGCGGCGTTGACATTGCTTGACGCATAAAAAAAGCAACGTGACGTTGCATCCAACGGCTGCAATCCGAAACGTTGCCACAAAAAAATCCCCGTCACACGGCGGGGAATTTTTTATTAACCAATCGGATATAAGATGATTAATCGCTCTGCCAAACTTTGCCGCTCAACAGGTCGACGCAAGAAATATAGCCGTTGGGAAAACAAGCCCCCGTGTCCATCAGCAGAATTTTGCCGCCGCGTCGCCACTGCGGTTTACAATCCTTTGCGGTCAAAGCCGTGTTTACGTCAAAGCGAAACGGACTATTAATAAATTGGTCTTCACAATCGTCAACAACCTTTTGCACAATTTCCGCCAACGGTCTGCCTTGATTTTCGGGACGAGTTTGCAAATCCGTCAATATAGTTTGAATTTCTTCGTCAGGCTTTATGTACATAACCGGCGTGTGACCGACAACGATTATCGCGTCGCCGTCGTAAAGCGTCCAAAATTTTTCGCGAATAAAAATGACGTCAAACTCGTCTTGCTCCTCAAGCGACAATTCCGGCTCAATGCCCGCATGGCAGAAAAAATATTTCTTGCCGCGAATTTCCTGCTCGAACCAATAGGGCAAAGTTTTCAGGAACGCAAGCACCTTGTCATCGAAATGCGGCTCCGTGCGTTTTTGCCAAGCGATTTCTCTCAACGTTTCACTTTCTGCATCCAAGCGAACTTCTCCGGTGACGATATCCGTCCCCAACATATATTCATGGTTACCGCACAGGGCGATAACGTTCGGCTTTTGGGACTCACGCATAATCCATTTCAAAACTTTGACGTTTTCGGAGCCGCGATCAACGTAGTCGCCGAGGAAAATTAAAAAGTCTCTGCCTGTGACGTTCAACTTATCGTACAGGGACATCAACCTTTCAAAATTGCCGTGAATGTCACCTATAACAAAAATTCTTTCGTAATCATCCGACTTGTAATTCATGTGCAATACACCTTCCATTTTTTCACGCGTTCGATATTTAATCGCATAAGCCTCCGCCTTATGCGCGGTGATTATAACAAGCCATTATTAAAGTGCCTTAACGGATTGGTAAAAGTCGCATTAAATTTGCGACATAAATTTGACGCATAAAAAAAATCCCCGCCACACGACGAGGAATTTTTTATTGCAAGTGACCTTTCAACAGAAACTTCTGCGCCTGCGTGATTTTGACGTTGACCAAATCGCCCGCGTGCAAGTTGCCGCGTTCAAACAGGACGAGTTTGTTTGTTCGCGTGCGTCCCGTGAAAATATTTTCGTCGGTCTTGCTCGCGCCGTCAAC
>JAFVBP010000341.1 GCA_017479925.1 Selenomonadaceae bacterium
ACATTCTTCCTTAACTCAAGCCCGTCGATTATGGCGGGCAATTTTTTTTGGGAGGTCACGACTTGAAAAATCTTTTCCGAACCGCCGCAATGTTGACGCTGTGCATTTTCCTGCCGCCGTTGGGCTGGTTCGTGCTGTACAGATATTCCGACTTCGACGCGAAAACCAAATTCGTGCTTGCCGCCGCCTGCTTCGCGTTTTTTGTTTACGCGAACATGTCCGCGGGCAATATCGCGATTTTCGGCGGTGATAAAAGTTTTGAATTGCGCACGACGCCCGAACAATTTCGCGAAAAATTCAATGCCGCTTCACGCAAACTCGCGCCGAATTTGAACTTGACGATTGACGAGACTTTTACGCCCGACGAAAATTTCAGTTACGAGTTTGCGCCGAATTTGAAACTTGTCGGCACCGTCGCAGGTGACGGGAAAATTGACGAGCTGAAACTTTTCGCCGCGCCCGAAAATCAAGACGAATCTTTTAAGACGCTCAACGTGCTTGGCTTGTTGATTGCGACGTTCAATCCCGAACTCGACGCCGAAGACCGCGGCGAAGTCCTGCGCGATCTGCGAATGCTCAAGGAAGTTTCCACCGAAGGCAGCTACGATTGGACGACCGAACGCGGCGGCGTCAAATATTCCGTGCACTCCGACGCGGGCAAATCGACGTTCACCGTCGCGCTGAAATAATCGTTGCCGACGCTTGAAAGTTGTCGTCATTGACAGCGGCGAATCAATCATTTAAAATTCAGTAAAAATCTGCGCGGAGGTGAATCGGTTGCTCAAAAAATTTCTGATAATCTGCGCGGTTCTGCTGACGATATATTTTTTGACGAGCGTGCCGACCGTCCAGAAAAAATTTCTGTACCCGTTCCCGTACCGCACGACGGTCGAAGATTATTCGACGCGCTGGCAGGTCGACAAATTCTTGACGATAGCGGTCATGAAGGTCGAAAGCAACTTTTCGGAAGCGGCGCACTCACCGAGCGGAGCCGTCGGCTTGATGCAAATCATGCCCGAAACCGCCGCGTGGATCGCTTACCAACTCGACGAAACGCCCGAAGAAATTGCCTGCGACATAAAAAATCTGCGCGAACCCGACACGAATATCCGCTACGGCACGTGGTACCTTGCCGAACTTGAAGACGAATTCAACGGCAACGACGTTTTGGCTTTGGCGGCCTACAATGCCGGGCGCGGCAACGTTCGCGAGTGGATGACTAAAAATCATTGGGACGACAATTTTTCCGACATCGACAAAATTCCATACGCCGAAACCCGCGATTACGTCAAGCGCGTCCTGCATTGCCGCGAAAAATACGCCAAACTTTACGGCACGAACGATTTTGTTTCGACGCCGATAGCGTTGCATGAATTGCGTTTCGCCCGTCTGAAAAATCTTTCGCTGTAAGGAGGTTGTCCGCGTGAACGACGAAAAATTCATCGAAGAACCTTTCGACAAGCCGCTTAGCGAAATGTCACCGCAGGAACAGTTTGAATTGATTTCGGCGGCAAAACGCGAACTCGAAGGCGGCGCACGACAACTGCGTCGCAAACAAGCGGCACTCGAACGACTTTGGGAAGTTTACAGCTC
>JAFVBP010000342.1 GCA_017479925.1 Selenomonadaceae bacterium
CAACGTTGTCATTACGAATTACGCATTAAAAAATCCCGCCGCTCGTTCGAGTGACGGGAAATTTTTTGTCTGCGGCTGAAAATCAATCCTTCGCTTATTGCTGAACGCTCAGGTAAAAATCTTTGAATTCGCGAATCATCAGTGCCCAAAGCTTCGGGTGCACAACGTCCAAAATTTGCGCGTCGCGATACTTCAGGTAATGCGCCTGCAATTCGGGATAGCGATAAAGTTCCGTGCTCTTCGCGTAAACGAAAGTATTTTGTCGACGCGAAATTTCAACCGCATCGTTCGTCCACAATTTCGGGCGAAGACAATCGACGGCGACGTAACCGAAACGCAAAAATTTTTGTTGCCAATACGACGGCCACTGTTCGTTGACGTGACCTGTGCCGCCTTGAGCGGGAATTGCCGCGCCGAACAAAATCACGTCGCTGAGCCGCGTCAAATCCTCGACGAAAGAATCTGCGCGTTCGGGCGACAAATGTTCGGCTACTTCAAGCGACATTGCCAAATCGAAGCGACGTTTCAAAGTCACGCGTTTTTCCAAGTTGGCGGGGTGAAAAAATTTTTCGTCGATAAAAAGTTGCGTCCTGTCGACATAATCGCCGTCGACGCCGTAAATTTCCGCGCCGAACTGTTGCCACACGGCAAGCCAACCGCCGACACCGCAACCTATATCGACGACAGTGCGCGGGTGAACGAATTCGGCAACCAGCGGCAGAATTTCCGTCGCGGACTTGAGCGAGGGATTTTTCTGCCCGCGATAAAATTTTTCGTCGTAAAGTTGATCGTTTGTCAAGTGAATCACCTCTAAAGAAAATCCCGCCGCTCGTTCGAGTGACGGGAAATTTTTTTGTACGAAAGTATTTCAGCCGACGGGCACGCCTTTGACAAGCAAACGCGCTTTCGCACGGGCAAGAGCCGCTTCCGCACGACCGAGGTCAATTGCCGCGTCGCCTTTGGACTTTGCGGCATTAACGCGGTCTTCGGCGCGCTTGTACGCAGATTTGGCGCGTTCGACGTCGATGTCGTCGGGCGTTTCCGCGCTGTCGGCAAGAATCGTGATTTTGTCGGGCGTGACTTCCATGAATCCGCCGCTGACGAAAAGCAACGTTTCGCCGCCGTCGACTTTAATTCGCAGAGCGTTGGGGACAAGCTCCGTCAACAGCCGTGCGTGTTTGGGCAAGATGCCGAGTTCGCCCGCGATTGAACGGCAAATCAACATGTTGATGTCTTTGGCAAAAACTTCGCCTTTGTCGGGCGTGGCAATCTCAAGCAGGATTGTTGCCATGCGTCACGCCTCCTTGAGTTTCTGCGCTTTTTGAACGGCCTCCTCAATGCCGCCGACCATGTAGAAAGCCGCTTCGGGCAAGTCGTCGTATTTGCCCGAAAGAATTTCTTTAAAGCCGCGAATCGTGTCTTTGAGCGGAACATATTTGCCGGGCGAACCCGTGAAAGCTTCCGCGACGGCGAACGGTTGCGACAGGAAACGCTGAATTTTGCGGGCACGGCTGACGGTCAACTTGTCGTTGTCGGAAAGTTCTTCCATGCCGAGGATTGCGATAATGTCCTGCAGTTCCTTGTACTTCTGCAAAACCGCCTGCACGCCGCGAGCAACTTCGTAATGTTCCTGCCCGATAACGTGCGGGTCGAGGATACGGCTTGTCGAGTCGAGCGGGTCGACGGCGGGATAAATGCCCAGCTCCGCAATTTGACGGCTCAAAACGGTTGTCGCGTCCAAGTGCGTAAATGTACCTGCAGGCGCGGGGTCGGTCAAGTCGTCAGCGGGAACGTAAACTGCCTGAACCGACGTGATCGAGCCTTTTTTCGTCGACGTGATGCGCTCTTGAAGTGCGCCGATGTCCGTTGTAAGTGTCGGCTGATAACCGACGGCGGACGGCATACGACCGAGCAAAGCCGAAACTTCCGAGCCTGCCTGAATGAAACGGAAGATGTTATCGATAAACAACAGAACGTCTTTACCTTGCGCGTCGCGGAAATATTCAGCCATGGTCAAGCCGGTCAAGCCGACGCGCATACGAGCACCGGGCGGTTCGTTCATCTGCCCGTAAACAAGAGCCGTCTTGCCGATAACGCCGGACTCTTTCATTTCGTTCCAAAGGTCGTTGCCTTCGCGTGTGCGTTCGCCGACGCCCGAAAAGACCGAGTAGCCGCCGTGTTCGGTCGCGATGTTGTGAATCAGCTCCATGATGAGAACTGTCTTGCCGACGCCCGCACCGCCGAACAAACCGATTTTGCCGCCGCGTGAGTAAGGCGCAATCAAGTCGACGACTTTGATACCCGTTTCCAGAATCGTCGTCGAAGTTTCCTGTTCCTCGAACGACGGTGCTTTGCGGTGAATCGGCAGCCAATTTTTGTTGCCGACGGGCGCAGGATTGTTGTCGACGGTTTGACCGAGCACGTTGAAGACGCGTCCGAGGCATTCTTCGCCGACGGGCACGGTGATTGGTGCGCCCGTGTCTTCGGCTTCCATGCCGCGAACAAGACCGTCCGTCGAACTCATTGCGATACAGCGCGTGACGCCGTCGCCGAGATGTTGCATGACTTCAGCGACGAGGTTAATCTCGACGTTGCCGGATTTGCCTTTTATGTTTACCGCGTTCAGAATTTCGGGCAATTCACCGACGGGAAACTCGATGTCGACGACCGCGCCGATAACCTGAACAACTTTTCCTTTCGCCAAACTTCATTCCTCCTTGTGGAGTTATTCTGTTATTTCAATCTGATTACCCTCAAAGTCGAGGATACAACTTTCGTAATAGCCGTCGCCAGTCGTGCGAGGTTCGCTGATAACTTCGTAGCCGTCAGCCTTAAGCCGCGCCGTTAATTCGTCGACTTTTTCTTTACTGCCGACACTGAACGCCAGGTGAATAAATCCAGTGGCGGCAAGATTTTTTTCGCTGTCAACTTGGTCGGCTTTATTCATAATCTCAAGCCGCGCCTCGCCGTCGAAGCTTAGGAAATACGAACGGAATTTTTTCTTGGGATTGTGATAGCCGTCATTGGACACCGCGCCGAAATATTTAATAAAGAAGTCGCGAGCCTGTTCCAAATCGTTCACGTACATTGCAACGTGTTCAATCTTCATTGCATGCCCTCCGATTATTCAAGCGCATTTGCGCCGCCGACAATCTCGTTGATTTCGTTGGTGATGCCCGCCTGACGAACTTTGTTGTAAAACAGATTGAGCCGTCCGACGAGTTCTTGCGCGTTGTCGGTGGCGTTGCTCATTGCGTTCATACGCGACGACAGTTCCGACGCGGCGGAGTGCAACATTGCGCCGTAAATTCGCGTCGCAATTCGTCGCGGCAAAAACTTATCCAAAATCGAAACAACGTCCGGCTCGTAGATGTATTCCTCTTTGAGCGTGTCGCCTGTTTGGGCGAAGTCGTCCGTTATGAGCGGCAGTAAAGTCACGTCATCGGGCGAACAGCTGATTGCGGATTTAAAGCGCGTGTAAATCAACGTCACGTCGATAATTTCACCCGAAGCGTAGCGTTCCATGACCAGATCGGAAATTTCTTTGGCGTACTTGTACTGCGGGCGTTCGCTGATACCGTGGTAGCTTTTGATGATGTTGTAGCCGCGCTGTTTGAAATGCGTCGTCGCTTTCCTGCCGACGGTTATAAGTTCAATGCCGTCGATATAATCCGCGTCGTGATATTCGCGGGCAACCTGAAGATTCGCGCCGCTTTGTCCGCCGCCGCCGCGAGCACTTGCACGAGCCATGCCGCCCGTCGCGCTCATTTGACGTTGTTGCTTTTGCGTGCGGTTGGCAATCGGTTTGACCGCGTTCAACGCGTCGAAATTTTTCTTGTGAAAATTTTCGTCGTCGCCGTCGTCGTCGAGTGAACCTGTTTCGCTTGGCGTGCCGTCGTACTCAATGGTGTCGTGCGCCTCTTTGAAGACGTTGCTTGAAAACGAGCCGGCAAGACCTTTGTCCGACGCAATGACGATAAACAGAAATTTGCCGTCCGCGTTTTGCTGTTCGGCAATGAGTTCGTCGCGTGTCTTCAAAAACGGGTGTTCAAATTCCTGCCCGCGCATTTGCGACATAACTCGCCGCATGATTTCTTTCGTCTTCGCGACGTAAGGGATATTCGACAGCAAAGCTTCACGTGCCGCGTTGAACCGCGAACGGGCGATCATGTCCATTGCGTTGGTGATTTTCTGGATGTTTTTGACGCTTTTGATTCGGCGGCGAATGTGTTGTAAATTTGCCATTTACGCCACCGCCTCAGCCCGCAGTCTTGTAGGTGACTGTCTCTTTGAATTCGGAAATTGCCGACTTGATTTCGGCTTCGAGCGCGTCGTCAAGTTTCTTTTTGTCGACGATTTTTTTGCCGATGTCGGGATGATTCGCGTGCATGAACTTGATAAAGTCGTTGTGGAAGGTGACAACTTTGTCGACGGGAATGTCCGCCAAAAAGCCGCGAACAGCCGTGAAAATCGTCAAAACCTGATCTTCGACGGGCAACGGCGAATATTGCGCCTGTTTAAGCGTTTCAACCATGCGTGCGCCGCGGTCAAGTTGAGCCTTCGTCGCCTTGTCCAGGTCGGAGCCGAATTGTGCGAAAGCCGCCAATTCACGGTACTGCGCCAAGTCCAAACGCATCGTGCCCGCGACTTGTTTCATGGCTTTAATCTGCGCGGAGCCGCCGACACGCGAAACCGACAAACCGACGCTTATCGCGGGACGAATGCCGCTGTAGAACGCGTCCGTTTCGAGCATGATTTGCCCGTCCGTGATTGAAATGACGTTCGTCGGAATGTAAGCGGAAACGTCGCCCGCCTGAGTTTCGATAATCGGCAACGCGGTGATTGAACCTGCGCCGAGTTCGTCGCTCAATTTCGCGGCACGTTCCAACAGTCTCGAATGCAAATAAAAAACGTCGCCGGGGTAAGCTTCACGTCCCGGAGGTCGTCTCAAAAGCAACGACATTGCACGATAAGCCGCCGCGTGTTTCGTCAAGTCGTCGTAAATGCACAGGCAGTGACCGTGTTTTTCGTACATGAAATATTCCGCCATCGTGACGCCCGAATACGGAGCCAAATACTGCAACGGCGCGGAGTCTGCTGCCGTCGCGGCAACGACGATTGAATATTCCATTGCGCCGTGATCTTCCAAAGTTTTCACGACGCGGGCGACGGTCGACGCCTTCTGACCAATCGCGACGTAAATGCAGATACAGTTTTGACCTTTCTGGTTGATAATCGTGTCGACGGCAATGGCGGATTTGCCCGTGCCGCGGTCGCCGATAATCAACTCACGCTGTCCGCGACCAATCGGGACAAGCGCGTCGATTGCCTTCAAGCCGGTCTGCAACGGCTCATGAACGGATTTTCTGTCCGCGATACCCGGAGCTTTGAACTCGACGGGACGCGCCGCCGAAGTTTTAATCGGACCTTTGCCGTCGATAGGACGACCGAGAGCGTCGACAACGCGCCCAATCATGTTTTCGCCGACGGGAACCTGCATGATTCGCCCCGTGCGTTTGACGGTTGCGCCTTCTTTGATTTCGTTGTCGCGACCGAGAATAACCGCGCCGACGTTGTCTTGTTCAAGGTTGAGGACAAGCCCGAAAATATCGTCGCCGAAGTCAAGCAACTCGCCCGACATTGCCTTGTCAAGACCGTGAATGTGCGCGATACCGTCACCGATTTCAATGACGGTGCCGACTTCGTCAACGTTCAAGTCGACGTTGTAATTCTTGATTTGCTCCTTGATTATCGCGGTGATTTCATCAGGATTTATCTTCATGTGTGATACTTCACCTCTGGATCAGTCGTATCTGACTTCGTAATTGATGCCAAGAAAATCTAAGCCGAACTCCCAAATTCGGGCGGCAAGTTTGTCGCTGTCGATAAAATTGTCCGCGCCGCCGTCGACGCTGAAATAAATCAAGCCGTCGTTTTCGCGGAAAGAGTAGTTGTGAACCGCGACGGTTGCGCCGACAAACTTCACGTCCACGCTGAAGGCGCGATTGTCGCGGTACTGCGTGCGATTAACGAAAGTGTCAGTCATGACGTAACATTGAACGCGACTGCTGTAACTGTCAATCCAAACGTCTTCGGCAGACGCCGCGTTGACGAAAATCAAAACCGCCGCGAAGTAAACAATCGCAACGGTCAGAGCCGCACAAAAAATTTTCTTCGGCATGATGTTTCACCTCTGAACGGTAAGCGAACTCCTCAATGCCGCAAGTCGTCCCGCCGCCGAGCCGTCGATTCGTTTGTCGCCGATTTTGACGATTAAGCCGCCGAGAATTGACGGGTCTTTGTGCGTGCGAATTTGAATTTTGCGCTTCGTCAACGTGGCGAGTTTCTTGCTCAAGGCGTCCTGCTGTTTTTTCGTCAGCGGGAATGCGCTTGTCACGTCCGCGATTAAAATGCCCTGCGCTTTGTTTTTCAGCGACGTGAAGATGTCGTAGATTTCGTTAAACACGCCGATTCGTTTCTTGTCGACGAGCAACATTAAAAAATTCATGACCGTCGCGGAAATTTCTTTGTCGAGTGCACGCGTCAAAAGATCTTTTTTCGCCTTGTGCGGCACGAGCGGATTTTGAAAAAACTTGACCGATTCGGGAATGGCGAACACGTCTGCGCGAACTTTTGCTAAATCTTTGTCGTAACCGTCGAGATTTTTTTCTTCGTCGGCGATTTCAAAGATTGCCGTGGCGTACTTCGAGGCAAGCTGGATGTTAAGCACGTCGCCACCTCACTTCAAGTCCGCGAACATGTTTTTGTCCAAGCCGGAAATGAATTCGTTGACGAGTTTGTCGTTTTCTTTGGTGTCGAGATTTTTGGAAACGACTTTGCCCGCCGCCGCCAAGCTCAAAGTGACAATCTGCGACTTCATTTCCTCGAAGGCGCGGTTGCGTTCGTTTTCGATTTCGGCTTGCGCGGTTTGTTTCATGCGTTCGATTTCGCGACGGGTTTCGGCGACGGCTGCGTCGTGTTCCTGACGGGCGACAAGATTGGCTTTGTCGACGATTTCTTGAGCTTTCTTGTGCGCGTCCGACAGTTGAGCTTTGTACTGCGCCAAAGTTTTTTCGGCTTCCTTGCGGTCGGCCTCGGCTTGATTGAGGTCGCCTTTGATTTTGTCGGAACGCTGTTGCAACAGTCGGGCGACGGGTTTGTACGCCACCGCACGCAAGAGCGCGACGAGCAACAGGAAGTTGATTATCTGCGCGAGAATCGTTGCGTTAATTTCAATCAAAACAAATCACCCCTTTAATCACGCATTGCCTGCGCATTAAAGAAGCGGATTTGCGTAAAGCATGATGAGCGCGACGACCGTTGCGATAATCGCCATAGCCTCGATCAAGCCGACGGAAATAAGCGTGTTGGTGAAAAGCGTGTTTTTCGCTTCGGGCTGACGGGTGATGCCGTCGATAAATTTGCTGGTGACCAAACCGTCACCGACGCCCGCGCCGATTGCCGCAAGACCCATTGTAATGCCTGCGCCGAGAAGTGCCGCTGCTACCATAATCGCATGTTCCATTTTGAAAAATCCTCCTTAAACGTTTGTGAATTGTGAATCACTCGAATTTGTCAACTTCCATTGTGTAGCCCATGATTTCGCCCACGTCGGTGATTTTGCCGTAAGCGGTGACCCATTGCTTTTTGGACAGATTCATCACGAAATCTTCTTGCGCCTTGTCGTTTCGCTTCAAAGTGCAATGAATTCCGCGAATCGAATATTCGTCGGGAATAATGGAGATGTACTTCATGTCGCTGTCAATCGTGCCGAGTATTCCGGCGACTTTCAGGTACTGCCCTTTGTAACGCTTCTGAGCCGCCGCCGCGTTATTTTCAAGCTCTTGCATCATCGTTGCAACGTCAGCGGGCGCGTACTCAATCGGTTTTTGCTGTTCGACTTGTTTGGCGGACGGGGACGCTGCAGGGTTAGTTGAGTTCGTACCCCCCCCCACCTGCCAATGCGCCGAGCACGCCCAGCAAAAAGATGGCACCGAGCGTGTACTTGAGAATTTTCTTAATCATGAGCTAAGACCTCCTGTTTGAAAAAACGTGATGCTCAATCCGCGTGGTCTTCTTTGACCGCGTTGGCAAGGTATGCCATTGAAAGCATCGTGAAGATAACCGCCTGCACGCAACTGATGAAAATACTGAACGCCAGCCAAGCGACCGACGGTATCGGCATCCATATCGGCATCAGTTTGAGCAAGACGATAATGAGAATTTCGCCCGCGAGAATGTTTCCGAACAGACGGAAAGCCAGCGTTATCGGTTTGGCGATTTCCTCAATCATGTTGATTACAACGAAAACCGGCGTCGGTTGGAAAAAGTGCGCGATGTAATGACCGCC
>JAFVBP010000343.1 GCA_017479925.1 Selenomonadaceae bacterium
ATTCCCGTGTGCTCCGACGGCGGCATTGTACACGATTACCACATGACGCTTGCCCTTGCCATGGGCGCGGATTTTTTGATGCTCGGCAGATATTTTTCGCGTTTCGACGAATCACCGACAGACAAAATCCGAATCAACGGTACGTATTACAAAGAATATTGGGGCGAAGGTTCCAACCGTGCGCGAAATTGGCAACGTTACGATCTCGGCGGCGACAAAAAACTTTCGTTCGAGGAAGGCGTCGACTCGTATGTCCCTTACGCCGGTTCGCTCAAAGACAACTTGGACAGTACCCTTGCGAAAATTCGTTCGACAATGTGCAATGTCGGCGCGTTGACCTTGGCTGAATTGCGCGACAAAGCGAAAATCACTTTGGTTTCGGCGACAAGTATCGTCGAGGGCGGCTCTCACGACGTTATTTTACGCGACCAGTTTTCACGCACATAACGGGCTGTATTACCGTTGACGTTGACAACGCCGCGCATTGGGCGAATTCGGGCGCACGCCGACCAATCCGATACTCGTCAACGAAACTTGGGGCGAAATAACTTACCTGTCGCGGCTTGTGACGACCGACTTTATGTCGACATGTATCACCGTCACTGTTCAAAGATTGCGCCGACGGCTTACACCTTGCTCAAGACGCTCGACAGGATAACGTTCGCGGCGAAACGGTTGCGCCTGTCGACAACGTCAATCGCGAAAATTTCGTCGCTTTTAAAGTGGCCGCGGCGGTTGTCAGCTACAGCGTCGTCAAATTCGACGAATTTGAGGCGGCAGAACTTTTGAAACGCGCACGCAGATAACATCACCCGCGACATCTTTGGAGGCTTTTAGTTATGTTTTGCAAAAAAATTATCGCGTTCGTCTTGACGCTGTTGTTTGTTTCGTCAACCTGCGCGGCGGCAAAAAGTGAAGTCATCGACGTTGAAATCGTCACGCCCGAAGTAAATTTTCGCGGAGACGTGACGTTCGCCCGATATTTAACTTGGCCGCAAAGCGATCTGAAGATGGATATTTACTTTCACAACGGCAAAGAGAAAACGCCCGCGGTAATCTTCGTGCCCGGCGGCTGGTGGATAACTTCCCCGAAAACTGCAGGCGAGCCTTTGACTTCGCAACTGGCGAAAACGGGCTTTGCTGTTGCCTCAATCGAATACAGACACATTGTCGACGCGACTTATGTCGATATAATCGGCGACGTGAAAGCTGCCGTTCGTTACCTGCGCGCACACGCGGACGAATTCAACATCGACAAAGACAAAATCGCGGTCATGGGTGCTTCGGCGGGCGGCTACCTTTCGATTATGGTCGGCGTCACGGGCGGCGTCACGAAGTTTGACTTCGGCGACAACCTTGACCAAAGTAGCGAAGTGCAAGCCGTCGTTGACTTTTTCGGACCCAGCGACTTGACGAAAATCGGTGACGATTATTCAAGCGACGTTCAAGCACTTTACAATTCGCCTTCAGGTGCCGTCGCGCTCCTTGTCAACGGCATGGCAGGTTTCAAAGGACGCAAAGGCGGTGCACTTCGCGACACGCCCGACACTGCCCGCGATGCAAATCCGTTGACTTACATCAACGAAAACACGCCGCCGTTCCTGATAATGCACGGAAACGCCGACAAGACCATTTCGCCGAGCCAATCGAAAATTCTTTACGATGCACTGGTTAAACACGGCGTCGACACCGAGTATTACGTCGTCAACGGCGCAGATCACGAGTTTGAATATTTCTTCCAACCGAAAACTTTCGGGATAATCGTCGACTTTTTGAACAGGGTTTTACGATGACTGAACTTGAATTCGCGCAGAAAATTCGCGCTCTCGGCGGCACGGCTTACCTTGTCGGCGGTGCCGTTCGCGACAAATTTCGCGGCGTCGAAGCTCACGACCGCGATTATTGCGTCACGGGCATTGACGAAAAAACTTTCGCCGATGCCTTCGTTGACGCTGAAAAATTCGGCAAGTCGTTTCCCGTCTACAGCGTCGAAATTGACGATTCACACTGCGAAGTTGCCTTCGCCCGCACGGAAAAAAAAGTTTCGTCGGGCTACCGCGGCTTTGAGATTTTGTTTTCGCCGACCGTGACGATTGAGCAGGATTTATATCGCCGCGACACAACGATTAACGCAATGGCAGTTGAACTTTTGACGGGCGCGCTGATTGATCCTTTCGGCGGACGTGCGGACGTGCTTGACAAAAAAATTCGTGCCGTCAGCGAACATTTCACCGACGACCCCGTTCGGGCGTTGCGTGCGGCGCGTCAGGCTGCTCAATTCAATTTCGACATCTGCGCGGACACGATTGACGCCATGAAACTTTGCGGCGACGAACTTGCCCTTGAACCGACCGAAAGAATTTTCGACGAGCTGTCAACCGCACTCAAAACCGACAGACCGTCGATATTTTTTCGCAGTTTGGAGCGGGCGAACTTGCTTGCG
>JAFVBP010000344.1 GCA_017479925.1 Selenomonadaceae bacterium
ACGACGGGAGCCGCACCCGTGCCGGTTCCGCCGCCCATGCCTGCCGTGATAAAAATCATGTCCGCGCCGACCATCATCGACTTGATTCGTTCGGCGTCCGCTTTGGCGGCCTGTTCGCCGATTTCGACGCGTCCGCCCGTGCCGCGGCCTTTGGTGAGCATTTCGCCGATTTGCACCGTGCGAATATTTTTCGTGTTCGAGAAACTCAAAGCGTGCGAATCCGTGTTCACCGCAACGAGGTCAATCTCCAAAAAATCGCTTTCGGCAATGCGTTTCAGGACGCTGTTGCCGCCGCCGCCCACGCCGAAAACTTTAATCGTGACGAGGGCTTTTTTAATCGCCGCGTCGTCTTTGGCTTTTTGTTGCTCCTTGTTAAGGCGAAGTTTTTTCAACGCCTCCTTGATTGCCGCATCGTTAGCCCCCATGTCAGTCGTTCCTCTCCGAAAAAATTTTTTGCTAACTTCGACGCACCGAAAAATTTTCCTTCACGTCGACAGCTGACGAATATCCGGCCGACATGGATGTCGGCCGCCCGCAGTTGATACAGGATGTATCACCTGCGGGATGTTTTCTTTTGGTTACTTTTCTTTTGCGCCAAAAGAAAAGTAACACAGCTCACAAGATTTTCTTGACGAGCGACCATTGCGTTGCCAACATTCCGCCGAGCATCAACACGCAACCGACCCGCTTTAGAAGCGGCGGAACAATTCGTGCAACCCGTGACGTTTCGACAACTCAAACGTTGTCGCCGTCATAAAATTTTTTGACGACAGCCCATTGAGTGGCGAGCATTCCGATTAACATCAGCACGCAACCGAAAATTTCCCGCGAAGTCATCGCTTCGTTCAAAATCAGCCAGCCTGCAAGTGCGCCGAAAATTGCCTCGAAACTCATCAAAATCGCCGCCGCCGACGGTTCCGCGTAACGCTGTCCGTAAAGTTGCAACGTGAACGCCACGCCCGAACTCATCACGCCCGCATAAATTATCGGTAGCCACGCGTCGACCATTGCGGTCAATTTCGGCGACTCGAACGCAAACATTGCCGCGAAACTCAAAATCATCGTCATGAAAATCTGCGCGGCGGAAAGTTCCATTAAGTCCACGCGATTGGCGAATTTGTCGACGAGCAAAATTTGTGCCGTCCAAAAAAACGCGCCGACGAACAGTAACACGTCGCCCCACTGCACGAAAAAACTTTCGCCGACAGCCAAAAGGTACAGCCCGACGATTGCAAGTCCCGCGCCGAACCAATTTTCGCGCCGAATCGTTTTGCCGAGGAATTTTGCGCCCAGCGGCACGAAGACGATATACAGGCACGTTATGAAGGCAGCCTTGCCCGCCGTCGACGCCTGCAAGGCGATTTGTTGCAGTGAGCTTGCCACGAAAAGCACCACGCCGATTATCAAGCCGATTGCGAAGCCGCGCCGATAATTTTTTTGCCGACGTTCCCGCGCCCGTTGTCTACGCGTGAAAATCAAGACCGCGACAAGTGACAACGTTCCGACGAAATATCTTGCCGCCGCGTATGAAAACGGTTGCAAGTCGTCCATGCCCGTGAGCTGTGCGACGAAGGTCGTGCCCCAAAAAAACGCCGCGCCCAAGAGCATCAGCGTTCCGCGAACTTGCATAGAAAAACCTCCGGTTTTTAGTGGTTAGTGGTTAGTTGTTAGTGGTTAGAAAAATTCGCTAATCACTAACAACCGGCCACTAGCCACTACAATCGCGTGTTCCACATAATCAGCGCATCTTCGCCGTTGTCGAGGTAATAGCTCTTGCGACGCCCGACACTGCGAAGCCCGAAGTTTTCGTAAAGTTTAATCGCCGCCGTGTTTGACGGGCGAACTTCAAGCGTTATCGATTTCGCGCCGCGACGTTTGACCGCCTCAATCAGCGCACCGAAAAGAAGCGTGCCGACACCTTGACCGCGAATTTCGGGTGCAACGGCAACGTGCATGACTTCCGCTTGATCAAACGAAATCCACGCGCCCGCATACGCGACAACTTGACCGTTAATTTCGCCGACAATGTACTCGGCAAGTTCGTTTCGAGTTTCGCGCCAAAAATCTTCGCGGCTCCACGGCATTGCAAAACATTTTGCCTCCAGCGCGGCAACGGCGTCCGCGTCGCCTTGAGCCATCGGTCGGAAAGTTAAGTCAGTTGGTTGCACATTTTATCCTCGTCATAAGAGCCGTTTCGCGTCCCGTGATGATTGGTCTCGGTGCCTCGTGATAGTTGAAGCCGAAATGCTCGTAGAATTCAATCGCGGGCGTGTTCGACGGGTGAACGTTGAGTGCCATACCCACAACGCCGCGCTCTTCGAGTGTGTCAATCAGCTTGGTGAAAAGTTTCGTGCCGATGCCTTGACCGTGATAATCGGGGTCGACGGCGACAATTTCAATCTTCGCGGTGTCGGTTTTCGCATCTTCGTAATCCTCGAACCAATCGGCGACGCGTGCGCCCGTGCAGGCGACAATTTTGCCGTCAAGTTCCGCGACGAAGTAAAAATATCGCCAATTTGAAACGGTGTCGTCAAGATATTTTTTTCGCGGAGCAACGTGCTTGCCGAAACATTTTCTGCAGACGGCAACGACCGCCGGTACGTCGTCGTAATCCATAAAGCGCAAAATGAGCTGTTCCATGTCAAAAAAGTTCCCGCAGTTAATTAAAAAATTTCGCGTGCCATAATCCAGGCGTCTTCGTCGAAGTAGTAATTTTCTTCGCGGTCGACAATCTGAAAGCCGAATTTTTCGTAAAGCCGAATCGCCGTCGTGTTTGACGGGCGAACTTCCAAAATCACGAACGTCGCGCCTCGACGTTTAACCGCGTCAAGCAAACTCGTCAAAAGTTTCGTGCCGATGCCTTGATTTCGACGGTCGGGGTCGACGGCGAAACTGACAATTTCGGCGGCGTCGGTGAAAATGTCCGCGCCCGCGCAGGCGACAATTTTTCCGTCAACCTCAACGACAAGAAACTCCGCATGTTCGTTCTGTGCGGCGTAAAAAAAATATTCGGCGTTCCACGAATCCGCGTCGCCGAAACTTTTCAAATCGAGCGCGGCAACGTCGTCCGCGTCGGCAGTCGTCATTTTTCGGCAGGCAAACCGTGCCGTCGTTCCCATAGCTCTTCCGCCTCCGCACGTCGAATATACAGCGGCTCCAAATTCATCACGTTGTCGGCATGTCCCGCGTCGAGTAAAAATTCTCCGCGCAGTGCGACGCACGCGGCTCGCGGCAACTTCAAATGCGGCGGGGCAAGTTTGACGTTGTCGGGCAGCGTTTTGATTTTGCCGAGCACGTCACCGCACAAAAAAATTTCGCCGCCCGTTTGCGCCGCCTCGACGACAGCCGCGTCAATCGGTTTGACTTGCGCTTCGGTCAAAGCCTCGCCGTTTTGGAACAGCTGACAGTACGCACGATTTTTTTGCGCGTCGACGAGCGGCAACACTTTCGCGAACGGGAAATTTTCCGCCAAGACCGCAAGCGTCGGCACGCCGATGATTTTTGTTCGCCACGCGTAAGCCAAAGCTTTCGCCGTCGCCAAACCGATTCGCAGTCCCGTGAACGAGCCGGGTCCGATACTTACCGCAACCGCGTCGATTTTGTTGAACGCGCCCGAACTTTCGATGACTTCCTCGACAAGCGGCATGAGCGTTTCCGAAAAAGTTTGCGGTGATTCGCGCACGACTTCCGAAAGAATTTTTCCGTCGGACACAACGGCGACACTTGTTGCCCGCGTCGAAGTTTCAATTCCCAAAATGTGCAAGTTCAATCACCCGTCAATCGTCTTTGGTGACGAACTCTTCAAGCTCGTCAATGAAATCGCGATGTTCTTCGCCCACGCACGAAAAAGTTATCCGCCGCAAATTCCGCGCATCTTTCATGCGGTCGATTTTGATCGTGACGTAATCTTCGGGCAAAGCGTCGGGAAATTTTTCCGCCCACTCGATAAAAACGATGCCTTCGGGAAAATCCGTGTATTCGTAAAAGCCGATGTCCTCAAGTTCTTGCTCCGAATGCAGGCGATACAGGTCGAAGTGCACAATCGGGCAAAAACCTTCGTAGACGCTCATCAGGTTGAACGTCGGGCTTGTCACTTCGCCTTGAACGCCGAGCGTGCGCGCCATTGACTGCACGAACAGCGTCTTGCCCGCGCCGAGACCGCCTTGCAAACAAATTACAGTACCTTCGCGCACACGTTGCGCCACTTTTTCCGCCAATTTTACCGTCCCGTAAGGGGACTGGGTTATGTGCGTAAACAAAATCGCGTTCACTCCTCCGAAAAATCGTTCGCAAACTGTATGTCAAGCCCGCCGCGCTCGACGGGCTAAGTTTTCCGTTGACGCGCAGTTTATCAGACGCGAAAACTTTTTTCAACACGGCGACAACAATATTTGAACGGTTAAAAATTTCGCCTCTTTGTGCTACAATGCGCGGGAAAATTTTTTGGGAGATGATAGCCTTGCGAATCGACGAAAAATCTTTCCGCGAACTGTACAGGCAAATTTGTTTGCTTGCGAGTGCGGAACTTGTCGACAAAATAAATCCGCGTGACGTGTTCGACTTCCCGCCCGACGAAAAACTTGACGGCTTTTTAACTTTCGCCAACGTCGACGGCAACGCCTTCGTGTTTGAAATTTTGGCGGGTGCGCAACTTGTCGGCGGCAAAGTCAAAGTTTTCCCCGCCAGTTACAAGAAGTCCCGCAAACTCAAACGCAGCGAAGTCGGCAACGTTGAGCTGAAGATTTTGACTGCCGATTACTCCGTTGCTTTCCGCGACCGAATTCAGATGATTACCGACCGCACGACCGACGCCGCACGCAGTCAAACGCGCCTGATTAAGACGATTGACGATTTTCGGCACCCCGATTATCCCGACGACGTTGCGGTTTATTTCTTCGACGAAAGTCACCGTCCCGAATTGCTTTGGGTTCGTTGCAAGGGCGTCGACGAAAACATTTTGACGGGTGAACTTTTGGTTGAGCCGCGACAAAATTTCAACCTGCACGCGGGCGACACGGTTAAATTCGGCGTCGCACAAGTCAACGCGCAGAACATTTTGATTCACCTGCCGGGGAAACGTGATGCATAAACGTCACGCGATAATCGTCGGTGCCGGTCCTGCGGGATTGACTGCCGCGTATTACTTTTTGACGGAGACCGACATTCGCCCGATTGTTTTGGAGCGCGGAAATCTTGTCGGCGGACTGTCGCGCACGCCGATTTTCAACGGCAACCGCATGGACATCGGCGGTCACAGATTTTTCACGAAGGACGCGGACATTTCGGCACTGTGGCAGAAATTTTTGCCCGCTCAAGGTGCGCCCGCCGTCGACGACAAAATTTTGGGACGCGAATCCGTTTTGGTTGACGGCGGCGGTGACCCCGAAGTTGTCGACGACGTTTTTTTGAGCCGTAACCGCGTGTCGAGAATTTTTTATCGGCGAAAATTTTTCTCGTATCCCGTGACGCTCAATTTCGACACGATTAAAAATCTCGGCATCGGCGAAATGTTTGCAATCGGCGCAAGTTTCCTCAAGGCGAAGTACAATCAACGCGACGAAACGACGCTTGAAGACTTCATGATTAACCGCTTCGGGCAAAAGCTCTACGAAACTTTTTTCCGCGACTACACGACCAAAGTTTGGGGACGCACGCCCGCCGAAATCGGTGCCGACTGGGGACGCCAACGCATCAAAGGTTTGTCGCTCGGCAAGACGATTGTCGATTTCGTCAAAAAAAGTTTCGGCTCCAAAGGCACGGACGAAACGTCGCTGATCGAAAGATTTTTTTACCCGAAACTCGGCGCAGGTCAAATGTGGGAACGTTTCGCTGACGAAATTAAACGTCGCGGCGGCGAAGTGCTTTTCAACTCGGACGTGAAAAGTTTCCGCGTCGTCGACAAAAAAATTCGTTCGGTCACCGCCGACAGCCCCGCAGGCAAGTTGACGTTTCCCGCCGATTATTTTCTGTCGAGTATGCCGCTTGCCGAACTTGCGGACGCGCTCGACGAAAAAACTTTGCTTGAACGCCCGCGACAAATCGCCAAAAATCTGCCGTATCGCGACTTCATAACCGTCGGCTTGCTCGTCGACAAACTTAAGCTTGTCAACTGCACGAAAATTAAAACCTTCGGCGACATTGTGCCCGACTGTTGGGTTTACGTTCAGGAGCCGTCGGTCAAGCTCGGACGCTTGCAAATTTTCAACAACTGGTCACCGTACATGGTTGCCGACCCGCAAAATTCCGTTTGGCTCGGACTGGAATATTTTTGCCGCGAAGGTGACGAACTTTGGCAGATGTCGGAGCCGCAGTTTGTCAAGTTTGCCGTCGACGAATTGGCTTCAATCGGCATTATCGACGCGTCGGATGTTCGTTTCGGCGCGCAGGTTAAAGTTCCGAAAGCTTATCCCGCGTACTTCGACAGCTACGAAAATATTGCCGAACTTCGCGCCGCGCTTGACGAAATTCAAAATTTGTACTGCATTGGGCGCAACGGTCAGCACCGCTACAACAACATGGATCACAGCATGTTGACGGCACGGGAGGCGGTGCGCACGATTGTCGGCACGTCGACACGCGAAAACATTTGGAACGTCAACGCCGAACAAACTTATCACGAGGTTGCGCATGACTGAAAAAATTTTGACGCCGCAACGTCGATTTAACGGCAACTGCGGATTAATCGTGCGGTTGCGGATTACACCAATCGAATACAACTCTCACTTTAAACGTGACGAAACAATTTGTCGGACGATAACGTTGAGCAAGTTGGATGCAATGTCACGTTGCTTCCGCCGCATTCAAAGCGGGCACGAGGTTGCGCATGACTGAAAGAATTTTTTCATTACGCATTACGCATTACGCATTGAGCATTGCTTTTCTGTTGACGCCCGTCGCCTGCGTTCAAGTGGTTTTCAAGCTGCCCGAAGAGGCGGACGCGAATTTTATCATGAATATCGGGCGATACGTCGTCGAACACGGCATTCCGCACGTCGACCCGTTCACGATTCACGACGGCATTCAACTCGTCGCACAGCAGTGGTTAAGCGGCGTCATCTTTTGGCAAGTGTACGAAAATTTTGGCGTGACGGGCTTCAAGCTCACGGATTTTTTCTTCGGCGCGGTGATGATTCTGTTGCATTGGCGACTGTGTCTTTCGATAAGCAACAACAAACTCGTCGCGTTGGGATTGAGTTTCTTCGTCGCGGTGGTCACGTCGACTTCAATCGTACCGCGTCCGCAAATTTTTTCGACGACGATATTGCTGTCGGAAATTTTTCTGCTCGAAAAGTTCACGCGGTCACACGACGCGAAATTTTTGTTGCCGATACCGCTGATGTCCGCGCTGTTGGTGAATCTTCACGCGGCAATGTGGCTGATGTTGTTCGTGTTGGCGACGCCGTTTTTCTTCGTGAAGGACGCCCGTCACGCGAAATTTTTATCGGCGACTTTGGCGGCAAGTTTCCTGTGCGCGTTCGTGAATCCGTACGGGCTTGACGCGATGACTTACGTGTTGCGCTCCTACGGCGTCGACATAATCAACGGGCACGTGTCGGAAATGTTCGCGCCGTCCGCTCAAAACTTCAACGGGAAAGTTTTTTACTTGACGGAAGCGGTGTTGATTTTCACGTTCGCGAAAGTCAAACTGCCGTGGCGTTACGTCTTTTTGAGCGGCGGGCTGACGATTTTGGCGTTGATGCACGTGCGAAATTTGTTGCCGTTTTACCTCGTGGCGACGGTGCCGCTTGCGTGTGCGTGGCGAAATTTCAGCGTCGAAAAAATCTTCCCGAACGACGAAAAATTTCCGAATCGCGTACCGTTGACGATTTTGTTCCTGCTGTTGACGGCGGTCAACACCGTTGCAATCACGATGATTTTGCAGGACGGCTTGCCCGAATTCAACTTGCCGACGGGAATTTTATTTTTCGTGTCGACGGCGGCGGTGCTGTACAATTTGCTGATTTTCAAGCGCGACGGAAGTTTGTTGCACCCCGCGATATTGTTGCGAAAAAATTTCTCGTTGCTCGTGACGGCTTTGATTGTTTGCGTGATTTTCGCCGTGACGATTGCCGACAAAAAAGACGACACTGAAGAAATTTTCACGCCCGCGATTGAATTCATACTGCAGAGCGAACGCCCCGAAAACGTTTCGCTGTGGATAAAACAAGGCGGCGGCGGACTTGCGGGCACTTTCGGCGTGAAATATTACATCGACGCACGTTCGGAAGTTTTTTTGCCGTCGAACAGCGGTCTGTCGAAAAATATTTTGGCGGAATACCTCGACTTGCTGAACGGCAAAATTTATTATGCCGATTTTTTTGCCCGCTACGAATTCACGCACATTATCGTTACGGACGAAATGCCGTTGCTGTTTAACGCCTTGAGCCGCGACGCGAATTTTGAAGTCGTTTACATGCGCAAGCACGTCGGCGACAAGAAAACCGTCACGTGCAAGATTTTTGTTCCGAGTGGTGATTGATTCATGTTGAAAAAAATTTTTGTGACCGCACTGATTTTTTGCGTGTTGACAAGTGTCGCTTTCGCCGCCGACAAGAAGCCGAAAAAATCCGTTTGGCAACCGGAATTGCTGGTCGGTTTGTTCGGCAACGTCACGCAAGTCGGCTTGAAAGTTTCGGCACCCTGCATTATGATTGACCCCGCATCGAAAAAGACGCTCAAGAAAATTCCCGCCGATAAAAATTTCGTCGTCGATTTCGCGCAGATGAAAACCGCTGCCGTCGAAATTCGCCCCGAAAAAATTTTGCTCAAAGATTTGCACACGACGATTGACGGGCGGAAATATTTCGGCGGCGTGCGCGTCAACAAAGGCAAATCGTCGCTGACCGTGATAAATCTCGCGCCCGTCGAAGAATACCTGCGCGGCGTCGTCGGCGAAGAAATGTCGCCCGCATACCCGTTGGAGGCACTCAAAGCTCAAGCGGTGGCGGCGCGTTCGTTCGCAATGAAAAATCGCGGTCGGCACGAAAAAGACGGCTACGACATTTGCGCGACGACGCATTGTCAAGTTTACGAGGGCTTTGAAGATTTCGACATCGTCAACAAGGCAGTCGACGAAACTCGCGGCGAAGTTTTGACGTTCAAAGAAAAAATCGCCGACACGAATTTTCACGCGGATTCGGGCGGCATGACCGAAGCCGTCGCGGACGTTTGGGGCACGCACATTTCGTATCTTGTGCCCGTCAAAGAATTGCTCGAATTAACCGCGCCGTGGACGATGAAATTTTCCGCCAAAGATTTTTCGTCGCGTTTCGGTGACGGTTTCGGCGACTTGAAGTCAATCAAGTTGAGCAAGTTGACCGTCGGCAAAGGTTCGGGCGACAGGACAAGTTCCGGCCGCGTCAAAAGTGCTCAACTCGTCGGCACGAAAAAAACTTTGACCGTCACGGGTGCCGACTTGCGCAGGAAATTTTCGTTGCCGAGTACGCTGTTTGACATGAAATTTTCGGGCGGCGAAGTCGTTTTCACGGGCTACGGACGCGGACACGGCGTCGGCATGAGCCAACAGGGCGCGAAATCTTACGCCGAAAAAGGTTGGAAGTACGACAAAATTTTGATGCACTACTACAGCGGCACGAAACTCAAAAAACTTTACTGACGGAGGCGACGTTGGATTCGTCGAAACGTCGCGGATAACACCAATTGTTCCGTCGCTTTTAAAGCGACCGGCACCAAGCTCAAAAAACTTTACTGACGGAGGTTCGTCACCATGAAAAAATTTTGCCTGATGATTTTCGCCGTGCTGATTCTGTTGCCGATTGCGCGACTTGAAGCGGGGCACCTCGACGACATTTCGGCACGCGGGACAATTCGTATCGGCACGACGGGCGATTATATTCCGATGTCGTATCTCAATCCCGCGACGGGCGAATACGAAGGTTTTGACGCGGAACTGTCACAAATTATCGCGGACTCGCTCGGCGTCAAAATCGAATACGTGCCGACGACTTGGCCGACACTTTCCGCCGACATGAGCGCGGGCAAATTCGACATTGCACTTTGCGGCATCTCCAGAAATTTTGCGCGGGCGAAAATTTTTGCAATGAGCGACGCGTACGGCGAAGGGCTTTTCGGCAAGACGATTCTTTGTCGCAAGGCGGACGCGAAGAAATTCAAAACCGTCGCCGACCTGAACAAGCCCGACGTGCGAATCATGATTAATCCCGGCGGCACCAACGAAATATTTGCGCGCAAAAACTTGCCCATAGCGACGCTTATCGTCAACGACGCAAACGCCGAGATTCCGCTTGAAATCGCCGCAGGCAATGCCGACATTATGATAACCGAAACCGTCGAGGCGATCAGTTGGGTCAAGCGCGAACCGCGACTTGCCGCGCCGCTGGTCAACGAACCGTTTGCGGGCACGCGTCATTCGTGCGGCGTCCTCATGCAGAAAGGC
>JAFVBP010000345.1 GCA_017479925.1 Selenomonadaceae bacterium
CCCGCGACAAACTATAGCAGCCCGCGTAAAGATTTTCAACGCAATGTTCGCAATGTCGACGCCGCGTTGAATTTTTTTGTATATGAACAGCCTGCCCGTCGAAACTGCGCGCCGCCGACAAAAAACTTTTGGGCATAACCGCCGACCTGCAACGAAATCAGGGCTTCTACGTCTACCGCAACAAAAGATTAATCGTGTGGGGCACGTGGTTCAATCGCTCGAAGAAAGAATTTCTGTCGCAACTTGCCCGAATTCAAATCGACATCCCGCCAGAATTCGACAGTCTTTGGGTGGTCGACGTGAAAAAATCTCGTGCCGTGCCGCCGCCCGTTATTCGCGAAAGATTGGACGGCGCAATCGAAAATCTTTCGACGCGCAGTAAAAGAACGTACATATATCGCGGGCGCAAGGAGACCGAAAAAATTTATCCCGTGTGGAACAGGCGCAAAATTCGCGACGGCGGCTTCGTTTACGAAATCAACGAGGACTTTCCCGTCGTGCGTCGACTGCTTGAAAAATTCCCCGCCTGCAAACGCGACATCAAAAAGTTGCTCAAGTTAATTGCCGCCGAACTTCCGATTCAGCAACTCCAAAACGACTTGAGCGAAGACAAGGTTGCCGTCGAAAACGCGAACTTGCACACCGACGACGACATCCGCGAAATTTTAAAAATTGTCACCGACGGTAAATCGCGCAGTGAAGTCAACACTTTGCTCAACAAACTCGAACGCGACGAGCCGTACAAAAATTTTCCGCAAGTAATTGCCGAGTTCAGAAAGGATGACGCTCATGACTGACATTGAATCCGCCCGCGTGACCGAAACCGCTTGGAAAAACGTTGTCGACCAAACGGAACCTTTGGGACGCCCGCCGACAGAGGCGGAATTTCAAGCCGTCGCCGACAAAATCAAATTGATACTGCCGATTTTGCACCCGAACATAAAAATTTCCGCCGACGACTACGAAAAAATTTTTCGCACAATTCGCGGCAAAATCACCGTTCAGATGAGCGGCACCGACGCGGTTGTCGAAAGCGGCAAACATCAAAAGTGGCTCGACTCCGTGCGCGCCGACGTGGATTGGTTTTTCTGGACGCGTTACGAAAAATATCTGCGGCTCGACAAAAAGTGGTCACCCGTGTTAACTGCCGCGCTCAATACGACTTCCGACAATATTCTCGATCTCACGGGCAAACCGAATTCGGCGAGAAATTTTTCGCGACGCGGTTTGATTATCGGCGAAGTTCAATCGGGCAAAACAGCGACGTATACCGCCCTGTGCGCCAAAGCTGCCGATGTCGGCTACAAAGTCATAATCGTGTTGACGGGCACGCTCGAAGATCTTCGCCGTCAAACGCAGGCGCGGCTGGATTTTGAGTTCGCGGGACGCCGAAGCCAAGATTTTCTGTCCAAAGACAACGCAGTCAGAAATATTCCCGTCGGCGTGGCGAAGTACAATCACAATAAAAGTATCGCGCAATTCACTTCCGTCGAGTACGATTTCAACGCGTCCTTGCTCAAAAGTTTTTCGCTTGACTTGAAGAATTTGAACGGCACCGCGCTTTTCGTCGTCAAGAAGAACAAAACCGTCTTGAATAATCTGATTAAGTGGCTCAAGCAGTCCGTCGATTACGGCGCAAGCAAGATAAAATATTCGCTCCTGTTGCTCGACGACGAGGCCGACAACGCGTCAATCAACACCAACGACGTTGACGAAGACCCGACCGCGATTAACGCTTGCATCCGCGAAATTTTGAATCTGTTCGACAAGACGACGTATATCGGCGTGACCGCGACACCGTTCGCGAATATTTTTATCAACCCGTCCGACGAAAACGAAATGTTGGGCGACGACCTGTTTCCGCGGGATTTCATTTACGCGCTTGACGTGCCCGACAATTACATTGGCGCGGAAAAACTTTTTGGCGGCGACGAGTACCGAAATTTCGTCGTGCCGCTTGATGACGATGTCGAAGACATTTTCCCGAAGAAGCACAATCAGAATTTGCCCGTGACGAACTTGCCCGAAAGTCTTTGCGAGGCGATAAATTATTTTCTGCTTGTCAACGCGATTCGAGACCTGCGCGGCGAAGCGAAAAGTCATCGCACGATGCTGATTAACGTCAGCGGCTGGCAAAATATTCACGCGCAAACTTACGACCTGGTCAACGCCCGACTGCAGGAAATTGTTCGCGACCTGCGCGCTTACGCTGCGTTGCCCGTTGCCGAAGCCGAAAGAAATTCCGTGCACATTGCCGCCTTGCGAAAAGTCTTCGACAAGTTCAAGATTGAAGAACTCGGCGGCGTGTCGTGGGAAAAAATTCTGCACGAAAATCTTCGTCGTGCGGTTGAGCCGGTCAAAGTCGGTCTGCGCAACGCGACGAAGCAACATCCGTTCAGCTACGAACAAACGCCCGACGGTCTGCGCGTCATTGCAATCGGCGGCAACAGTTTTTCACGCGGCTTGACGTTGGAAGGTTTGTGCGTCACGTATTTTTATCGCAACTCCCGCAACTACGATACGCTCATGCAGATGGGACGCTGGTTCGGTTACCGCCCGAATTACGGCGACTTGTGCCGACTGTGGACGACGCAGGAAATTGTTGACCTGTACGGCTACATCTCGAACGTTTCCGACGAATTGAAGCGCGAAATTATCCGCATGGAACATTTCGGCAAGACGCCCAAAGATTTCGGCTTAAAAGTGCGTCGACACCCCGACACGCTGGAAATTACCGCACGCAACAAAATGCGTCTTGGTACCGCCGTCGTCTGTCCCGTCGAGCTGAACAGAATTTTTTTGGAGACGCCGCGCTTAATTCGTGACGAAGACGTTTTGTCCGCGAACGAAAAATTGATTCGCGATTTCGTCGACGGGCTGAAAAATTTTTCCCGCGACAGCGACACGCAAAAATTTCTGTGGCACGACGTTCCGAAAAATCTTGTCGCACAACTGGTGCTCAACTTCAAAACCGGCAGTTGGGCACGATATCAAGCCCGACCGATAAGCGAATACATTGCCGAATTGGACGAAGATTTCTGGGACGTTTCCATTCCCGTCGGCGTCGGCGAAATTTACGGCGGCTTGACTTTAGGCGGCGAACAATTCAGCTTCAATCCCGTCGCACGCACGGTTTCGGTTGACGACGACGAAATCAAAATCGGCGGCTCCAACTTGCAGGTTGCCACACCGCGCACGGCTCAAGCCGGTTTGACTGCCGAACAAATTAAACGTGCGGAAGACGACTTTCACGCGCTCAAGAAAAGCAAAGCCGTTTCGGAAAACGCTTATTTGATTCACGGTCGACGCCCGCTGTTGGTCGTGTTCGCCATTCGCCCGAAAATCGAAAACGCCGCCAACGTTACCGACGTGCCAAAAATTTTGTTCGCGCTGGGTGTCGGCTTCCCCGCACTTGACCCGACAATTTCCGAGTCGCAGATTAAAACCGCCGAGTTTGTCATCAACGCGGTCGGCAGCGAGGACGGTGACGACTGGTGATTGACTTCGACAGCTTGCGCGGGCAATGGGCAAACACTTTGCGAATCGAGCACGGCTACACTTTGATTGACACGCAGCCGCTTGACTGTCACATCGGCTATGACGAACGACTTCGGCGCACGTTGTTGATTTTGAGTAACGTCGAATCGAAAATCCCGCCGTCGTCAAAATCCGTCGAAATAAATCAACGTCAACAGCGCGACGGAAAATTTTCGCTGACGTTGAGTTTGCTCTCCGAAGACGAATCGGCGGTTTTCGTCGAAATGTGCCGTGACTTGTTGACCTGCGCGGAAAATTCTTCGGACGAGGCTCAAGCGTTGAAAAAATTTTGGCGACGCTACGAACATTGGCAAAATCTGTTCGCCGCCGCGAAAAATGATCTGCTCACACCCGAACGGCAGCGCGGCTTAATCGGCGAACTTTTGTTTTTGCGCGAACAAATTCTTGACGGGCGACCGCTTGTCGAGGCAGTTGACGGTTGGCTCGGCGCGCTCAAAGAACATCAAGATTTTTGTTACGGCGAAACGTGGTACGAAATCAAAACCGTCACGGAGCAGGCGGACAAAATTCGCATTCCGTCGCTGGAACAACTGTCGCTTGAGCGGCGCGGTGAACTTGTCGTTTATCGGCTGATGAAAACTTCCGACGGCTTCACGCTAAATTCGCTGGTCGGAAATTTGTCGGAACTATTGAATCGAAAACTTTCAGCCGCACAAAAATTCGAGGCGTTACTGTTCGCGGCGGGTTACGTTCAGCGCGACGAATACGGCGAAAATTTTTATCGGACGGCTGAAGTCATGCGCTTTGTCGTCGACGAAAACTTTCCGCGGCTGTCGAAAAAATTTTTACCTGACGCGATTGTCGAGGCGTCGTATTCGCTGAACTTGACAGCATTGAAAGGAGCGCAACTCAATGAACGTTGACGAATTCCGCCGGGAAATTAAAGCCGAAGTCAGCAACGAATTTTTCAATTCCGGTCAAAGCCCGTCGGCAGCCTTCGCACAGAAAATTACGGAGTACATACGCGAAGCCGAATATCTCAACGGCGACTTTCGCGAAAGTTATTTTGTCGGCAAGCACGGCGTCAAAAATCTGCGCGTCGACGGCTGGTTACAGGACGAGGCGGACAACTCAATCACGCTGTTCGTCGTGCATTACGGCAACGACAACGAGACCATGAATCGCGCCTTGGCGGAAAAAAATTTCAAGTTGCTCGAAACGTTCGCGGATGCGGCAATCTCAAAAGCCCTTGACATTGAAGAATCGACTTCGACGGCCGAACTTGTCGACATCTTGCGCGACAATCCCGACGAAAAAATTAGATTCATCTTGCTGACCGACGCCCGTCAAAGTATCAAGCTCAACGAGATAAAAAATTTCTTCGTGCGCGGTAAAGCCGTCGAGTGTCAACTTTGGGACATCGAACGGATTTTCGACGTGTACACCTCAATGCAAGTTCGCGAAGCCGTAACAATAAATTTCGGCGACGGTCTGCCTTGTCTGCATGCTGCAAAAGCGGACGACTGCGAAAGTTTTTTGTGCGTTCTGCCCGGCAACGTTTTGGCGGACATTTATGACGAGTACGGCAGCCGACTGCTTGAAGGCAACGTGCGATCTTTTCTGTCGACGAAAGGTGCCGTCAACAAAAAAATTCGGGCGACGATTTTGAATCAACCCAAAATGTTTTTCGCGTTCAACAACGGAATTGCCGCGACCGCCAAAAGTTTGGAGCTGAAAAAATTCGGCGGCGAACTTTTAATCACCTCGGCGACTGATTTTCAAATCGTCAACGGCGGACAAACGACCGCGCTGCTTTTGAACGCCCGATTTAAAGACAAGGCGTCGCTCGAAAAAGTTTTCGTGCAGATGAAGTTGACGCGTATCGGCGACATGCCCGTCGACGCGCAGGAAAAATTAATCGGCGAAATTGCCAAGTCATCCAACAGCCAAAACAAAGTCAGCGACGCGGATTTTTTCTCGACGCACCCGTTTCATGTCGAAATGGAAAAAATTTCCCGACGAATTTTCGCGCCTCCACACGGCGGCATTCAACAGGATACGCATTGGTTTTACGAACGGGCACGCGGGCAATACGTTCAGGAGCAATTTAAAATGACGCCTACGCAACGGAAAAAATTTCAGCGCGTCAATCCGAAATCGCAGGTCATGACGAAAACCGACTTCGCAAAATTTCGCATGAGTTGGGACGGCAACCCCGACATCGTCAGCAAGGGCGCGCAGGCAAATTTCGCACGCTTCGCCAACGAAATAAGTTCGGCGTGGACAAAAAATCCCGTGCAGTTCAATGAACACTATTTTAAAGAAACCGTCGCGCTTGCAATCATGTTCCGCAACGTCGAAAAACTTGTGTCCGCGCAGGATTGGTTCAAACGCACGAAATCTTTCCGCGCAAATATCGTGACGTATTCGTTGGCGATTTTCCGTCACGCGCTGAAACAAAAATTTCCCAACGCCGAATTGAACTTGCTTGAATTGTGGCGAACGCAAGAATTCCCTGACGACTTCCGCGAAATTTTCACGGCGATAACGTTTCAAGTCAACGAATTCATCACGGGCGCACGTCCGATTCAAAACGTAACGCAGTGGTGCAAGCAAAGCGGCTGTTGGGAACGCATGAAAAATTCTTTGCGCGTGGAGTTGCCGCAAAATTTTTCGCG